>JAFAHH010000751.1 GCA_019237355.1 Acetobacteraceae bacterium
TCGTACTTGATGGTTCGCCAGAAGCGCTCGACGCAAACGTTGTCTCGCCATGCGCCCTTGCCGTCCATGCTGCAACACCCGATAATCGCTCGCTCGGCCGGTAGGCAAGCCGCGAAACTGGCGTGAGCGCAACGGTCGCGACCACTAATGCCGCCCGCGGGTTCGTGCTTGGGCGGTTTCCGTACGCCGGCCCCGTGTCCTTCTGCGCGGCCTGTGATGGCCGGCGCCCGAAAACCTTCACCAACCCAGCCGTACGTTGACCCTCAGATTGGTTCCAGGAGCGGACGTTCGGCAGCTGATCGGGCCGTGTTCCGCGCCACTGCGGATTGCGCCGCATCGGCCCCGGCGATCTTGCCGAACACCGCACCGCGCAAAACCGATGTGGCTCCGGTATAGGTTCCGTAATACAGACCGATCATCTCCCCGCCGGCGTAGAGCCCGGGAATGACGATACCGTCGGTATCGAGGACCTGCGCTTTTGTGTTGATCTTGACACCACCAAAGGTGAAGCAATTGCCACAGATCACCGGGAATGCCCGAAACGGGCTGGTATCGATCCTGCGCGCCCAGTTGCTCTTGCGTGGCTGATAACCGTCTTTGGTTCGCAAGCCATCCAGATTGAGCGCTTGGAAACCGTCGGGGGCGGGGCACGCGTCATTGTAGGCGGAGATCGTTTCAATCAAGGTTATTGGATCGACTCCAATCTCGTCCGCCAACGCTTCCAAAGTGGGGGCCGTATGCGGCGGAACGTCCGAGCGTACCGCCTTTCGCCAGTTCGGCACATCGTCGATCTTGGCATCGAGAATGACGTAGCCAATACCGTCGTTTTGCTGGTGGATGATCCGGGTGATCGATTCGTAAGTCGCATCGACGGTCGCCGGCGCTTCGTCTACAAAACGCCGACCCTGCTTATTAACCAGGACACCATAGTTGAACACGAGCACGATCGGCTCCGGCGCCCCGGAACGCGGATCGAGCGGTTCGGCATGGAAGCTGCTGAAATCGCCGCACGGGGCGGAGCCGACCTCGAGCGCCATCCGCAGGCCTTCGCCCTTGTTGTAGTAGCCACCACGTGCGACCGGCCGTATGTAGCGCGCGCCCGGCCCAATGTAGCGAGCCAGCATTTCGGGATTGCCTTCGAACCCGCCGCAGGCAAGGATCGTTGCGTGCGCCCGGATCTCGCGCCCGCGCCCTTCGGCGTCAGTGACGTACAGGCCTGCAACCCGGCCGTCGGCGCGCTGAACCAGACGCCGTGCGGTCGTTCGATAGAAAGTATCGGCGCCGTTGGCATCGACCCAGGCGCCAAGCGCCTCTACAAGCGCCAGGCCCCCGCCGACGGGCGCCAGACGCGGCTGGCAGGCCGTGAGAAAGTAGGTGGGCAGGAAATCGAAGCGGATACCAAACGATTGCAGCCACTCGATAGTCGGTCCGGCCCGATCGGCGAACGTGGCTATCACCTCGGGATCGGTGAACGAAAGCGTGCGCGTGATCCCGGACCACTGCTCATGTGAGCCGGAGGCGACCTCACGCATGAGGCTCGGATCCAGGTAGTAGCCAGAGTTCTTCGCGAAATGCTCTTCGAAGTCGTCTGAGACCTCGCGATCCCTCTTCATACGCATGAGCGCATCGGTCCACCGCGTGTTGCCGCCACGATCTTCCGGCGGCGCGCGCTCCAGGATCGCCACCCTGGCACCATTCTGTAGCGCCGCAGCAGCTGCACTCAGCCCGGCGATTCCACTGCCGGCCACGAGCACATCATATTCGTGTTGTCCGGACATCGGTCGTAGGCTCCCGACCTCACCCAAAACGAGCCTAGCAGAACGGTTTCTCGGAAGTCACGCGGCTAAGCCGGGCCGCCGTTCGCCCAGAACCGGATCGTCCGCTCCCCACCCATCGCGGTCTACCAAGGCGTCTACGGGAGTGCCTGCTTCGAAGGTGAGGCCAAGCCGTTCGGAGTAGCCCGAAGCAGTCCGGAGCCAGTCCTCGCAGGTCCCAAGGTTACAAGCCGGAAGGGTGTTACCGGCGTCTTAAGCCATCGCTTGGCCAATGCCAAAGGGGCGGCTTCCCCAAACCCCGCGTTCTACAGTCTGATCGCAAACCCGAACGGAGCAGTTTCGTATGATGAGGGTTGACGCCTTCGCGCGCAGTCTGTCCGCGCCGCACCCCCGGAACGTGCCAATCTCGCCCTGCAGGCGC
>JAFAHH010000846.1 GCA_019237355.1 Acetobacteraceae bacterium
CATTTCACCTTCCTCTTCGTGTTCCACATGATGAGCATCATGGAGCGCAAGAACCCGCTCGGGCTTATCAAGGCGTTCCGCCGCGCATTTCGCACCGATGAGAAGGCGACCCTGATTTTGAAGACTTCGTTCGGCGCTCGCCTTCCCGCACTGAGTCGCGAACTGCAGGAAGCGGCCGCCGAGGCAGGCATCACCCTGATCGATCAGGTTTTCACCCAAGACGAAACCCTTTCCCTGATCGATGCGGCCGATGCTTACGTCTCGCTGCATCGGAGCGAAGGCCTGGGCCTGACGATGGCCGAGGCCATGCTCCTCGGCAAGCCGGTCATCGCCACCGGCTATTCGGGCAACATGGATTTCATGGACGAATCGAACAGCCTGCTGGTGGATTATAAACTCGTGAGGCTTACTCGCGAGATTCCGCCCTATGAGGCCTATTGCCGCTGGGCTGAGCCCGATATTGACCACGCCGCCCGGCTGATGCGCCGCATCTATGAAAACCGGGATTGGGCGCGCGATCTCGGAACGAAGGCTCGAGCCGATGCACGCACCTTGCTTTCATTGGATACCGCCGGTCAGCGAATGGCCCACAGATTGGCCGACATTCAGAGTGCGAGGGCAAATCGCAGCCAACCCACAGGAGCAGCACGGCCCGCCGGCCGCGCGCTCTCGACAACTCTCTAAAGCCCAATGAGTGCGGTTAAGCCATGGGCCGTATCAGCATGATGTCTTGTCCAGATGTAAACCGCCGGCGTCCCGCCCATCCGCCATAGAGCATCTTATCAACATAGAACCTCTGTTCCGCGAGGAGCTCAAAAAAAGCTTCCAACGAGAAAGCGAGCGCACTCAAAGGCGAAGCCGCATTCTCCACCCAAACACCCCTTTCGTGCTGGTGCGAAAAGCGAAATGCAGGTGTACCCCTCCGCATCGCCTCCGATGTTACCCGGTCAAGCAGAAAGAGGCTTATGAATGCACGCCCATCAGGCTTCAGCGCACGGTGCATGGACTGCAACGTGCCCCGAGTCATCGCCGTGTCCAGATGAGTGAACAACGAGGTTGCAATACACAAATCGATAGTCCCGGGCGCACAAGCCTCGTCCAAGCTTTTTAGCACCGGGGATTTGCCGGCTGATTGCCATCGCGCATAAGCCGGGTTCTTTTGCTGCAGCGTCAGAAAACGAAAGTTAGGAAATCGGCTTGCGATATGCCGGTTGGCAAAATCCACCAGGCCAGCGATAACGTCGACACCGCAATAAGATCCCTGTTCGCCAATGTGTTGCGTGAGCGCGGCAGCGAGCCGGCCGCATCCGCATCCAATATCCCAGATATTATCCGTTCGGCACAGATCTGCGTACTGGACCAGATGCGACATGAAATGCACCGCGATCGGAAAAGGATAACCCCCACCGACCAAATCGGAAACGGTCATCCCGTTTACCTTTTCGACTCGCATCGCCTCATAAATCGAGGCCACCGATTGGTAGTCAATGCTTGGGGCCATGCCGAATCCTTCCGGGACTGATCGCCGAAGCGGCTCTCCTTTCGGCGCGATGGCTTGGGGCGGCCTCGGGTTCCCAATTCGCGAGCGAATTGGGGCCCGAACGCCGGAAAAGCCTGAATCGCGATCTCAAAAGAAAATCTTAGAGCATGATGGCTTCGACCTGAAGTCATCATGCTCTAGCCATGAATGTTGACCAGCGAAAGCCTAGCTTCAGCGGCTGGAGGTCGCGATTGGGCCGCGAAGAAGGCTCAAGCCGATGCGACGCACCTTGCTTTCATTGGATACCGCCGGCGGCGGATGGCCGCGCGCTTAGCGCAGAGCCGCCACCCCCGCCCTGTTCGCCCGAAAAGAGGAACCGGGCCCCCCAGCGCCCGGCAGTTTTTGCACTAGCCAGCCGTCCCCAAAATTGCCAAGCTGGGCCTTCCAACCGGGGTGCACCCCGGTTCGGCACGGCCGGCAAGCCTGAAACGACAATCGGAGGCAGGCATGAAACATCTGATCTATGGCACGGCGCTGGGCATGGCTGTCGCGCTCGCAAGCGGGCCCGCTTCAGCTGCATTCATCTTCCAGACCACCCTCATCGGAGCCAATGAGGTTCCACCAAACAACAGTCCGGCGACGGGTAGCAGCACGGTCACCCTGGCTGACGATAATAATACGCTCGGCGTGCAGCTCTCGTTCAGCAACCTGACCTCCCCCGCGACGATGGCTCATATTCACTGCTGCGTCGCCCCCGGCGGGGATGCGCCGATTGCCCTTCCATTTCCAGACTTTCCCTCCGCCACATCCGGAACCTACACGAATACCTTCAGCCTGAGTGCACCCGGGGTCCTGACCGGCATAACCCCGGCCGCGTTTCTTTCCGGCCTGGAATCGGGCTTGGCGTACATCAACATTCACGATGCCAACTTCCCGGCCGGTGAGATTCGCGGCTTCCTACCCGCCGTTTCAGCGGCCGTTCCAGAACCATGGGGCCTGGCGTTGTTCGGCATCGGCCTGGCCGGGCTAATCGCGGCCGGCAGACGGCGGACCTCTTCGCACGCCCATCAGTAACAGGCGCCGCCTCAATCCATCGAGAGGAGCACAATATGTCCGAGCTGGTCGTGGTCGGGTTTGACGATATCTACCAAGCGGACCGGGTTCTTACCGAGCTCACCCGGCTGCAAAAGGAATATCTGATCGACCTCGAAGATGCAGTGGTCGCTGTCCGCGGGCCAGATGGGCAGGTCCGCATCAAGCAATCTGTAAACCTGGTTGGCACCGGGGCTGCCGAGGGCGGATTATGGGGAGCGCTTTGGGGCGGGCTTGTGGGGCTGTTGTTTTTCAACCCACTGCTCGGCATGGCCGTAGGGGGGGCGGTCGGCGCAGGGTCGGGTGCGCTCTCCGGCAGCCTCGCCGATTACGGCATCGACGATAATTTTATCCGCTCGATCGCCGACACCTTGAAGCCTGACACATCGGCGCTGTTTTTGCTGATCCGCAAAGTGCAGCCCGAGAAGGTGCTGGCCGATCTCTCCCGCTTCCACGGCCGGGTGATCCGCTCATCCCTTTCCCCAGAACAAGAGGCCCGGCTCCAGGCAGCGCTCTCGCAGGGTGGGGCGGCGAGCGGCCCTTCTACAACGCAGACCACGGCCTCTCCAGCACAGGGAACCACGGCTTCGCCGCAACCTACAGCCATCACCCCCTGACTGGCATCGAGCGGCGGCACGGCATTCATGTGCCGCTCCAGTCCCAAGGAAGTGAACAAACCGCCTCAAATTCGACACGACCGCCTCCCACATAGAGGGCGTGTCTAAACCGATAGCGAGGCGACCCATGCGAAGTTGGACAAAAATTCTGCTCGCAGCGCCGGTTGTGGCCGGACTGATGGGTATGCAACCAGCGCACGCCGATTGGCGTGGCGGATGGGGTCGCGGCGGCTGGGGCTGGCATGGCGGCGGTTGGCGCGGCGGCTGGGGCTGGCATCGCGGCTGGGGCTGGGCGCCCTTCGCCGCCGGCGCTTTGGCCGGCGCGGCGCTCGCAGCGCCCTACTACTACGGCGGTCATTATGGCTATGGCGCCTGCGTCAGTTATCAGCCGATGTACGACGCTTGGGGGAATTACACCGGTCAGCAGGCTGTGAATATGTGCTGAAGAGCACGACGAGTTCGCCGGCTGCCCCAAGCCGGCGCTCGGGACGCTGCGCCCCTCAGCGTTCCCCGTTCCTGGCCCCGCTTCGGCGGGGCCTTTTTTTGTGCCGACGAATGGGCTCACGCCTTCGTGACCCATAGCGAACGTCCCGTAACACAAAGCCATGATCCGATCGCGGC
>JAFAHH010001025.1 GCA_019237355.1 Acetobacteraceae bacterium
CAAGCGCTGTCACCTTGGCCCCGTTTCGCAGTGGAGCCTGGAGCTGGGCGAAGCTGCGGCCTTGATCATCGCTCGCGAATAGCCGGCTCCGACCGAGCAGGTAGACCCGGCCAGGTTTAGCTCCAAACGCGATGGTGTGTGCCGGCAGGGCCCCTGCTGGGAGACGCGCCCGCTTCCAATGACCCTCGTCGAAGCGAAACACGCCGTTGGTCGCAGCACACAGAATTACCGGACTATCCGGTGCGAAAGCAGCCGCAAAGACGGCCCCGGAAACATTATCCTTGGCGTCGGTGGTCCAGCTTCGTCCGCCGTTTAGCGAGCGGACTAGGCCGGTGCCGGTACCGAGCAGGAGATGGGCTGGATTGCGCGGATCGACCGCTACCGTAAGCACCGAGTTGTCGAACAGCACGGAGTCCCATGTTTTACCGGCGTCACGTGAGCGAAAGGCACCTCCATAGGCGCTGGCATCATGCCCCTCGGCAGGAGCTGGTCCCACCAGCAGTGCCAGGATTGCCACAAGAACCGCGAGCTGGCGCCGACCTATTCTATGCCTGTGAATGGGATTGAAGGTCCTTTGCATGCCAGCAGAGAAAACTTCTCTTTCCACCCGGAAAGGCCGCGTACAGCCAGCACGGTCGCAGTGATTCCTGGGCGCCAGCAAGATCGGGTGTGCGAGTGCCGCACCCGTTCTCTTTTCGGCACGTAAGCCATTCCAGGATTTCCGCACCGCAACGTTATTCCCTCATAGCGTGATTGCATCACGCTGGTCAACGGAACGCCGTCTGCTCACCAGTGCTGCTGCAATTCGCAGGTCGCGGACTGGACTTCGGCCAGAAAGGGCGGACAACATAGGTCATGGGAGCAGCGTTGTTTTATCTGATGTCGAGCTTTTGGGCCGGGGCGGTGCACGCCGCGACCCCTGGGCACGGCAAGACCATATCGGCTGCTTACATCGTCGGCGCGCGCGGGCAACCGGTTGATGCCGTGATTCTCGGCGTGTTCGTGACACTCTCACACACAAGCGGCATTGTGCTGTTCGGCGTGCTGGCATCGCTGGGCTCGGCCTGGCTGGTGCCGCAACGGATCGAGGTCTATCTCGGGCTTGCCCTTGGCCTATTGGTCATTGCGTTGGGCGGCTGGATTCTATGGACCCAAGGTGACCTGCTCCGTGCCAGCCTTGGCAATCCGGCCTGGGGCCATGGACACCACCGCCAATCACGCGAGCTGGATGAACCTGAACACGAGCATGTGCATGAACCCATGCATGCCCATGCGCATGAGCACGAACACGATCACGCGCATGCGCATCGCATCGAACACGGCCACGGGGCAGGCCTGCATTCCCATGGCTGGGGCACCCATCACGCCCACCGGGTCGACCTCGTTTCAGATCATCGCCCAAAACTCGGTGTGCTGCTGACGCTCGGGATCGCCGGCGGCCTGCTGCCTGATCCGACGGCGCTAGCCATCCTGCTCGCGGCCATTTCGAACGGTCATCTTCTTCTGGGGCTTGGCACGGTTCTGGTGTTCAGCTTCGGCTTCGCCTCTGCCCTTCTGCTTGTCGGCATCGTTGCGGCGCAAGTCGGGCAGCGTGTCCTTGCCTGGCTGGACAGCGTGTGGGCGCTGCGGCTCCAGGTCGCCACCACGTTTCTCATCCTCGGTATGGGCCTCGTCCTGACCGCCCAGGCGGCCAGGCAGCTTGCCCGTTTGCAGGGATGGTAGCGCGGCACCCAACCGGGCCAGATCTTCTCTAGTCGGGCGTTGGCATCCTGCCGATCATACATCACACTTAGCAGTCTGCTGAAAAGGAAGGCCAGAGCTCTGCCCTGGACCCGTCATGCGGGGAGCGTGCTGTTCGCATGACGCCAGACCCCATCCACTAGAGCGGGATGACTTTTGGTCAAGTCATCCCGCTCTAGGATTTTTGACTTTGAGAGCGCGATTCAGGCTTTCCGACGATCGGGACCCCAATTCGCTCGCGAATTGGGAACCCGAGTCCGCCTCAAGCCATCGCGCTCTAGGCTCCCGAATAGGAACGCGGCGCCATCCCAAAGCCGAAACGGCTGCTCACCATTGCAAGCCAAGGCCAAATCGTAAGCCTTTGCCCAGCTTGCCGCCTGCATGCGGTCAGCTTCGAGCCCGCCGTAGGATAGATTGAAGATCGCGAACGCGCCGCCTGGCCGGAGGAGGCGGGGGACGTCGTACAGGTGGGCCTCGGCCACTCCCGCTTGAACTAAGTAGGGGAAACTATCCACGGCGAGGATAAGGTCAAATGCGCGATCAGGCAGGCTGGCTAGCTCGGTTCCGCTCGTCTGTTCGAAACGCACCTTCGTAACCCCGTTGGCCCGGCTGCGCGCTGCCTCAATCATAGCAAATGAAACATCGAGCCCAAGCACCGACCGAACCATGGGCGCAAGCGCGATCGCCACCCGGCCGATCCCGCAGCCGAGGTCAAGGACATCCATCTCTGGGGCCGCCAGTCCTCGCACCGCAAGCCATTCGATCAGCTCCCCCGTGGCGCGGGCCAAAATGGCTGGATCCCCGAGCGAGTAGGCGGCGACGCTGGCTTCGGGCAGGTGCTGTACAGCACGATCAAAGGAAGCCGCGATCCGCGCAACTGCAGCGCTGCGCGAGTCCTCGTGCCAATCGTGGGAAATGCCGTGTTCGGAAACGATTTCTGCGAGCCGGGTAAGGTTTTCGCGATGGTTGTCCAACATCCGTTGCAAGGGGGCGGCCCGAGAGCCCTCAGCCGCAAGACGGGCCGATGTCGCGTCTATATCATGGCCCTCCAGGACCAAGCGCGCCAATGCCACCTCGGGCGAGATCGCCCCCGAGAGACAGAGCGCAATCGCGTCCCCCATCATCCACCCAACCAGGTTAGTCGGCAGGCCATGTTGTATTCATCGACGGCGCCCCAGCGATATTTATAAGCTTCGCCTCCACGCAAGAAATTGGCTTGCCGGCGTTTCGCCTCGACTGCATTCTCAATGAGTGCGCCTAGCAAGAGCGAGCCTGGGCTCGTGGCCGCATACGCGGGGTCATAACCGCTTTGATAAAACAGAATTCGGTCGGGTCCGTGCAGCAACGCCATGCAAACAGCGGAAAGCCTTTCACCAAGCCATAACCCGGCCAGATGCAATGAACCCGCGGCCAGTAACGCGGGCGTGGCCTCGCGATAGAAAGCCATTGCCCGCGGATCGGCAAACACCCCGCCCTGTGGCCAACGCAAGCGATGCAATGTGAACAAGGCCTCGAGCATCCCACCAAGGGTTCCCGCATCGGCCACTTCCGCGCGCCATCCGCCGAACCGGTCCGCACGATGCCGGTTCATTCGCAAGCGACGCAGGGTCCGCGCTGGGACAATCTGCCGTAGGTCAGCACCTGTTGCAGGCAATCCCAGCACCGGGCAGGGGTCGGTTTCGTGCCAGTCCATATGCCATCCCGGCACGGCCTTGATGCGCCGCAAGGCGGATTGCGGGGGGATATCGGTCAGGTCGCAGCGTCCCAATTTCGGCCCAGCCGCGGCCAGCGCGGCTTGAAGCAGCCGGGACGCGGCATCGTCCGGGGCATCCGGCACCAATAGCACATCGAGGTGATCCGAAATGCCCACTCCGATCATCAGGATTTTGCGCTCGATCCCCTCATCCAGAATGTACATCGGCAATAACCCAGCGAGCCGGGTCCCTAGGTAAAGGCAGGCGACCAGCGGCCTGGTGTTGCCGAAGGAATGCCACCACGGGAGCAGCCAGGCCGGCGACTGGAACGGCGAGGCCCCGCTCTCTTGGTACAACCTGTCCCATCGGGGGCGAAGTGGTTCCAAAGCGGCGCTAGCGGTAATGCAGGCAAGCGTCGGTTCCGTCATCTCGCGCCCGACGCACTCTGGGCGAGCAATTCGTATCGGTTGAAATAGGCTTCGATCATCGAGTTCATGCAAAACCGCGCCCGCGCAGTTGCGCGGCACCTCTCGGGGTCGATCAACGCCGTGCGCGGGATTGCCTGGCTCATTTCGAGGGCGTTCTCGACCAGGAACCCCGTTGTTTCGTGCTCCACGGTGTCGCACAAGGCTCCTGCGCGAAAGGCAATCACGGGCGTGCCGCAGGAAGCTGCTTCCATTGCGACAAGGCTGCTCGTTTCTGGCGCGAGGCTGGGGATCAGCACGCACCGCGCTGCAGCGATGAGCCTACGCTTGCGGGCGAAACCAATGGGGCCTATCCAGCGTCGTGCCCGGTCAAGCAGAGGCCGCACCTGTTCGTCGAAATACAGTCGGTGAGCTTCATAAGGGAATACCGATCCAGCAATGAGGAGCGGGATGCCCGCCGCATGCGCCGCCCGCAACGCGAGATGCTGGCCTTTCTCGGGGCAGACTCGTCCCAAAACGAGGCAAAAACTGCGCCTGGCGTGCCGCACGGACGCAAGCTCTTCGACTGGAACGCCGTTCGTAATGGGTGGCAGTAATCTGTCCGATCCTGGGCAAGCATGATGCTGATTTGCGGAGACGCAATGCAGATACGTGGCGGGGCGCGTGAGGTGGAATATCGCCTTCGGATACCAAGCAGGAGGTAGATGCAACGTCGCCAGCACCGGCCGCCCCGGCGGCGGGAGATAGTCGAAGAAATCGATTCCATGCATGTGGATGAGGTCGATGTGGCCGCTTTGCAGAACCTGCGAGATGGCATGGCGCGCCGTCTGGTGGGCGACATGGCGGGCCTTTTCATCGATTACGGCCGGTACTGGGGGCAATGCGATCAGCTTACCGAACACACGCGATCCGTCGCACCCAATTACCGTAGAATTGTGTCCAGCCCGCACCAGAGCCCGATCGAGCAAAAACAAAATCTGCTCGGCCCCGCCTGCGCTATCCGCAGTAACCGGCGCAAACGGATAAGCGACACTCAAGATCCGGAGCGGCCGCGCGAGGCCATGTTCGGCCTGGATCGCGCTAGAGCGCGATGGCTTGACGCGGACTCGGGTTGTCAATTCGCGAGTACCGGGTCCCATTTTGCGTGGCGAAATGGGGGCCCGGGATTGATCGTCGGAAAGCCTGGATCGCACTCTTAACCAAAGACTTTAGGCATGATCTCTTCGACCTGACATCATCATGCTCTAGCAGTCTGCTGAAAAAGGAAGGCCAGAGCTCTGTCCTGTACCCGTCATGCGGGGAGCATGCTGCTCGCATGACGGGCCGAAAGGCCCCAGACCCCTTCCACTAAGTGATTGGATTGCAAAGGCTGTGCCTTTGCTGGGGTCCAGGGGCAAAGCCCCTGGCCTTCTTTCGTTGCTTCACGAACGACCGACTTCAACGCTTTTCCGCAGGCTGCTAGAGCAGATCGCGCTTGACTGGAAACGCTTGCGGTTCCAGGAGCGCGTGACCGGATTCCCATCGCGCTCGGCGCGATGGGGCCCGATGATCCTCGCAAAAACAAAGCTAGAGCGCTTCCCGTCAGCATGGAAGCGTTCGAGAGCGGTTTCCACTCACGTGGAACCGCTCTAGATTTCTTGGTGCGAGCAGATTCACGCGATGTGGATCGCGTCCGCGATTCCACCTGATCGCGATCTGCTCTAGCCTCCTCAACAGGCATAGCGCCGGATCATTGCGGCGCAAAAGTCCGCGAATTCCTCCGGCGCCTTGGGTGGTGCTGTGTGATGGGGCCAAATGCCCTTATCCTCCGGCGTAAAACAAAAGGTGAGGGTCACATCGAACCGCTCGAGCGCGCGCATCTGACGATCGAACCAGGCTTCTGCATTGGGGCGATACCAATCCGCCCAGCTCAGACCCGTGCGGATATAAGTCACCCCGAGAGCGTCAAGCCAGCGTACCGCGTCCTCAAGCCGATGATCTTCAAAATGAAACCATTGGCAGATGCCGATTTCGGGCGTGCATGCAGGAAAGGACCGTGCGGCCAGCTTCGGCTGGCCCTGTTCATGGAGCAGTCCCATATGGAAATGCCGGTAATAAGCCGAACCTTCGGCTTCCTTATGCCGCGTCGTGGCGGGCCAGGCGGCTGGAAGATCATACAGACTATACCAGTGGATACGCGGCGACCGGCCAGCGAGCAACTCGGCCGTGCGCTGGAGTCCCCATTCCTGCACCTCCTCCGCCCCGAAGCTGGAAACGCCGACTTCTGAAACCCAGACGGGGAGGTGGGTGACGGCCTTGATCGACTCGATTTTGGCCGGCCATTCACCGATCATCCAATGGTTCCAATCGAGCGGAAATCCATGCACGGCGACGGCATCGATGGCATCGAGCACGCCGAGGGCGGCCATCAATCGTATGAAATCAGGATCTATTGGGGAAATCCCGCCAAGCACGCGCGGAAGGCCCGGCGCCTCGGCGGCAATCGCTTGGCTCGCAAGCGTCGCCATTCGCGCAAACACGGCCCATCCCGGATCGGACTCAAAATCCCAGTGGGATTTGTTGTTGGGCTCGTTCCAGATCATAGCCGCTTCGATCATCAGAGCGGCCCCCTGGCGGGATAGACCGGGCCATAGCCGCCATTGGGAGCCTCATCCAGCCGGCGGCAAATATACACTTCGTCCTCGGGGTGGCTCAAAATCGCAAACCCGGCGCTTCGCAGCATGGCTTCGGTGCAGGCCCGGTTCGGCGCCCACCAGTTCGTCGGATCGTGAGCATATTCGTGCTCGATGAAGTGCAATTTCGGATAGGCCGGGTCATCGAAGATTCCAGTCTCCCAAAACTCATAATCAGGCGCGAGCGGCATGACGGCATCGCCGCCGCGCTGCATCGACTGGAATACCAGCAAATCCTTTGTCACATGCGAATGAATGAGATCCAGCGCCAACAATGGATGCCGCAAGTGATAGAACACGCCCACGAACAGCACGAGATCGAAACGCTCCCCTAATGCCGCGACATCATAGACCGACATTTCCTGGAAGGTGATGTCGAGCCCTTCTACATCCGCGGCGAAGCGCGCCTGCGCCAGGTAATCTTCATCGAAATCGATACCCAGCACGCGCGCCGCACCGCGCCGCTTCATTTCGATGGCGTAGAACCCGGCATTGCAGCCGATATCCAGAACGGTTTTTCCGGTCAGGTCAGCAGGAATGGCGTGGGCGAATCGGCGCCATTTCACCTGCGGATAGTCGCCCAGGAAGTGATCAGGGGCGGTCTTCACCCCTTTGAGGTCCAGATTCTGAAACCACGGGCCTAGCGCCTGGGCTCGCTCCCGGATCCGTTCCGGCGTCCAAAGTTCCGCGTTCACCCCCCGGTCTCCAGCAGCCGCGCGCTAGGCTTGGCGCGGGTTCCTATCGAGATCAGATCCGGGCCGGGTTCAGCTTCAGCCAGCAATGAAACCGCCTCGCGGTAGCCGTTGAGCGTGCCGACATCGACATAGCTAGTTCCCGCGCGCGCGCCCCAGGCCGCATTACCGCACGCAATCCAGGCATTAATCAAAGTTCCAACATATTGATCCTGCTGGCCGCGCTCGCGCCATAGCGCATGCAGGGCATGGAGGGTGCTGCCAGGCAATTTGAAGGCCCCCCATATCCAGTTCGATGCCGCGGCGGCGGACTTCACCTGGATCGAGAGAACCTGCCCCTGTGCGTCGGTTTCAACCGCATCGAAGAGCTCTGGCCGGGCAACCGGGAAGAGGAGAAAGGACAAGCGATCGTCCGGCAAGGAGGCGAGCGCATCCGCTGGGAACCAAATGGTATCTGGCAAGCCGACCATCACCGGCTCGCGCGGATCGATAAGCGGCAGCGCGCGAAAGATCGCGTCGCACAAGCCGTGAGCCTGATCCTGTATCACATAGGCGATGGGCGCCCCAGCAACGGCGCCTCCGTAATATTGCATGATATCGGATTTGCCGGCTGCAATCACGAAGCAGATTTTGGTCGCGCCGGCGCGGATCATGCGCTCGATCAGGTATTCGCTCACGGCTCGAGGGCGTTCGATGCCGCGCGGGTCACGCCGGCTGCCGACCGGCAGTAACTCTTTAGAAAAGGCGAGGGGCTGAATCCGCGTTCCATTTCCGGCGGCGGGTACTATGCCCCACATGCGGCTTAGGCCTGCTGCGTGATCGGCTCAAGC
>JAFAHH010001108.1 GCA_019237355.1 Acetobacteraceae bacterium
GATTTACGCGATGTGGGCCGCCTCCGGCGGTCCCTCTTGATCCCGGTTGACCAGTAGATACCACCGCCGCCGCACGGCGCTGTTACGGAAATGCCAATTTGCCCGCCCGCGTCCCGGATCGAGGATCTCGAAAACAAGGATCGCTACGTCTGCTCAGAGCCTTATTCGCCGGAAAGCTCCCGGCGCCGCCGGTCGAGCTCCTCGCTATACCGCCGCAAAGCAAATTGCTCCGTCAGCAACCCGATCACCCGCTTCGTATCCGGCCCGTCGACCACAGCAAGCGCGTCGCTTTCAGCGTTTTCGAACATTTCTATCGCTTGCTTGATCGTCATTTGCGGAAGCAACAGCGCGTCTTGATAATGTAATAGATCGGCGACACGTTCAGCGCCCTCCGTCTCGGCGTGAGCCTCGGCGGTAAATATAATTCCGGCATAACGATCGGCGTTATCCAGCGCGACCGCACGTTGCACCGCGCCAAGCGGAAAGTCCCGGCGGAAAGCCGTCAGCGGTGTATCCATCCGCACCGTCCGCACGTCGCGCCGCATCATCCGGCCGGCAGTCAGATTGCGCATCCAGCCGATGTCGACAGCGCTGCGGATGCCCTCGCCCCGAAGGTGAAACCGCCAGGTTGCAAAGGAGTAGCCGAACGTGCGCCGCACTGTGAGGGAAGAAACTACCGCGGTTGCCAGAACCGCAGCCGCCATCGGCAAGCTGCCCGTCATCTCCAGGCATAGGAAAGTCATGGTAAGCGGTCCGCCCACAATCGCCACCGCTAACCCGCTCATGGCAACCATGGCACAAACCACCGATGGAATCGCATGCGCGGTGGTGACCATCGCCAGCCCGCCCGCGAAAAGCTTGCCGACGAGGGAGCCCAGAAACAGGGATGCGAAAAACAGCCCGCCCCGGAACCCCGAGCCGATCGAGATTGCCGAGGCCGTAGCCTTTAGCAGAATAAGCAAGGCAATGTGGCGCAACGGATAGGGCGCGTCGATGCTAACGGCGAGCGCAGCATGCCCCGAGGACATCGCGGCCGGCGAAACAAGTCCTAGGATTCCCACAACCAGGCCGCCGATACCCGGCCGCACCCATGCAGGCACGCGGATTTTGCGGAATATCTCCTCCGTTACGGTGACGCCCCGCATGATTGCGATGCCGAACAAGGCACAAATCATCCCGAGGATTAAAAGCGGGATATAGTCGACCGTCTCCACCCGGCTCGGGACCAGCAAGCTAAGGCCACTCTCATTCCCCTGCAGCGCATTGACTACCGAAGTCGCCGCAATCGCCGACATTACAACTGGCGCCAGCTGGACCAGCGAATAAGTGCCAATGATCAACTCGAAGGCATAGAAGGAGCCGGTTAGCGGCGCGTTGAAGGCACTGGCAATTGCGGCGGCCGCGCCACATCCCACGAAGAGGCGCAATTCGTTGCGGCGCATCCGAAAGCTCCGGCCGACCTTGGAGGCCAAGGCGGATCCCATCTGGGTGTAACCGGCCTCGAGCCCGACCGACGCACCCACACCGTTCGAAATCACAGTCTGGATCGCCACGATCACGCTATCCACGAGCGACATGACCCCCCCGTAAAGGGCATTCGCCTCGATCGGATCGACCGCACGGCGCGGCCAATAGCGCGCGACCGCGAGACCGAACGCGCCTAAGACCAGTCCACCCAAGCAGGGTACTGCAATGGCGCTCAGAGGACTGATTTCGACCGCGCCGGAAAGCCGCTGGCCGGGGGGGAGCTGAAATAGGATCTCATGGGCAAACTGCGCTATGCCGTTCATGATCGAGACCACGACGCCGGTGACCGCGCCCACGACCGCCGCTAGGGCGACAAGCCATGCTTCTTCGGCCCTGACCAGGGCACGCAGGGTCTGCGGCGCATGCAGCACCATCTCGCCAAACGGGCGCCGGTGACGCGCGCTGGGGCCCTTCCCGGGTGGAACCCCCCGGCCAGGGCTTCCTTTTCCACGCCCGGCGACTCTCGCGCCGGCCGATAATGTCTCACCGGAGATTGACGACATCGAAACGTCCCGAGTCCGCATCCGTTCCGGGCACGAGCCTCCCGGCTTCTCAATTCATGGAACCGCAGCGATCTGGGATCAACCGTGCGCGGGTGTTCTGGCTACAAGTCACAGTACGGATGGACAACCGTCCGGCTCATAGCCCGCGCTCACGTTTGGTGGCCTCCAAATCGTCCTCCAAGAAGGCACGGACCAGCTCGACCAGCGGCTCATGCGAGGCGAAACCAAACGTCTTCGCGCGGACAGTGTCGAAGGCCGCTGGCCAGTGCGCAACGATGGCGGAGATGGCTGGGTCTGGCCTGCGACGTACCAGACTGCTCGCGCCGGGCCGCACTTGGTCGAGGGCTTGTAGCAGGTGTGCAACGGTCACGCTCAAACCCGGAGGGTTGATCCCCCGATCCAGGCCCATTGGCGTGGTGTCCATTACGGCGGCATGCAGCAGCCAGTCGACTGCGCGGCGGGGGCTCGCGATCCAAATCGCAAAATCATTCGCTACCGGCAGTTCGGCCTCAAGATCCAGGAGCGGCTCGCGGACAATTGAGGACACGAAGCTGCTTGCGGCGCGGTTGGGGGATCCGGGTCGAACGACAATTGTGGGCAGCCGGATCGAAACCGCGTCTAAGAACCCGCGCCGGCTCGCGTCGCCGACGATCAGCTCGGCCGCAGCCTTTTGCGCTCCGTACGTATTCGCGGGAATCTGCCGTGCATCGTCGTCAAGCACGGCATTCTGGCCTCCGCTGTACGTGGCAACGCTGCTTGTAAACACCAGGCGGGGCGGGTGGGCGAGCCGGCGGCATGCATCGATCACCGCGTCCGTGCCACGCAGATTAACCCGGCGGCCAAGCTCATAATCGGCCTCCGCCTGGGCGCTCACCACCGCGGCCAGATGAAAAACCAGGTCGGTGCCCGGCGGGATTGCCTGCGGGGGTAATTCCGCAAGGTCGCCCGATATCGCTTGCACCCGAAAGGACGCCTCTGGCACTGGCGGCGTGACCAGATCAAAGAGAATGAGGCTTTCCGGCTTGCCGCCTCCGGGAAGACCTGAACGCGCGAGCTGGGTGGCGATCTTGCGTCCGATAAACCCATTTGCTCCGAGAATCGTGACCCGCATCGCTCCCTCCCAGCAGATCGCGATTATAGGTCGCTTAAGGCGATCCCAATCGCGTGAACGGGAACCCCCATGGGGCCCCCGAGATGCTCGCAAACAACGCCGCGCCCATTTTCAGGCTGCAGGATCACCCCGAAAATGAACTTAGAGCGCGCTAGAGGCGGAATGCTCGGAAAGCCTGAATCGCGCTGCCAGACTCTAAAACATGCGGGCTTCGGCTAAAAGCCCTTACAGCCTAAAAGCGATCATACCCTAGCGGCTACCTTATCTCCCGCCAGCAAGGCTTCGGCGAGCGCGCCGGTGATAGCAGGGCGACTCCTTGCCGGGTCACTTGACGCCGGAATTTTCAGCGGATTACGGTCCGCATCATTGATTCAGCTTGTCTTTTACGGAGAGCCCTGCGCCAATAGGGGGTCAACGTACACCAGGGTCCTGCAAGGGGATTCTTAATCAAACGTGAACGACGTTACGGGAAAGGTCCGGCAATGGTAGGCAGGAAACGAGTGATCGCGGCTGCTGCAGCGGTTGCTGCGGCTTATGCTCTCTACCCATGTGTAACGCTGTATCGGCTCGGCCAGGCAATCCGGCAGGGCGATGCGGCAACTCTCGAAGCCTTGGTTGATTGGGATCAGTTAAGAGAAGGTATTAAAGAGGATATCTGCGACCAGATTATGGAACCTCCCGCGCAAGAGGCGGCTGACTCCCTACCGCCCTTCGGGGCTTCGTTTGTGCGCGGGATCGCAGCCACGGCGATTGATTCGGCGGTTACACCCCGAGGCCTGCTCTCCGTCACTCAGCGCCCGATGGAAGGCCTGGCGCGGCCGCATAAGGAGAAGCAGCCCCGGATTGTTTGGGCGTTTTTCGATGGGCCAATGCGCTTCCACGCCGATCTGACGGCCCCAGGTACAGGCGTTCGTACACCCATCCGGATTCAGCTTGAGCTGCAGGATGGGTTTTGGAAAGTCACCCGTGTTTGGCTCCCGCCCGAACTGCTGGAAAAAGCCAACGCTCGCACCTAGAACGCTTCCAACGTCGCCGGAAGCACTCCAGGGTTGCCTTTGCGAGCATCTTCTCGCTCCTGGAATTGCGGCAATTTCTGGTCAGCGCGATCTGCTCTAAAGCTGTCCCGCCGATCCGCCGGAGCTTTGTCTGCAGTTCGGGTCTCGGGCGCAAAGGAACGAAATCATGCCCGTTCCCGCTAAAATGACCTATATCGAATGCAGCACACCCGGCGACCCGGATGTGCTCCGGCCAGCAACCGGCCCTGTGCCAGAACCCCGCGCCGATGAAGTGCTGATCCGGGTTATGGCGGCGGGCGTGAACCGGCCCGATGTGCAGCAGCGCAAAGGGGCTTATCCTCCGCCGCCGGGTGCAAGCCCAATCATTGGGCTCGAAGTCGCGGGTGACGTCGTCGGGATTGGTGCGCAGGTCAGCAACTTCGCACCCGGCGACCGTGTTTGCGCGCTAACGAATGGCGGGGGATATGCCGAGTATTGTACCGCGCCCGCCCCCCAATGCCTCCCTTGGCCCCTCGGTTACGATGCGATCCGGGCCGGCGCCTTGCCGGAAAACTACTTCACGGTCTGGGCCAATCTGTTCCAGCGCGGGCGGTTGCAAAGCGGAGAGACAGCGCTGATCCATGGCGGGACGAGCGGGATTGGCGTAACCGCTATTCAGCTCGGCGCCGCCTTTGGGGCGACAGTCTACGCAACCGCTGGCTCCGAAGAAAAGTGCGCGTTTTGCCGCAAGCTGGGCGCCGCGGAGGCGATCAATTATCGCAAGGAAGATTTCGTCGTCGCCGTCGGCCAATATACCAATACGCGGGGTGCCGATGTCGTCCTTGATATGGTGGGCGGCCCCTATTTCACCCGCAACATACGATGCTTGGCGATCGAGGGGCGCCTGGTGATCATCGCCTTTCTCGAGGGATCAAAAATCGAGAATTTCGATCTGATGCCAATCATGACGCGCCGGCTTACCGTAACCGGCTCGACGATGCGTCCGCGGACGACCGAGCAGAAGGGCGCGATCGCGGAAGAGTTGTTTGAAAAAGTCTGGCCCTTGCTCGAGCAGGGGAGCTGCGCGCCGGTCATCTACAAGGTATTCCCCTTGGCCGAGGCGGCCGAGGCGCACCGGCTGATGGAAAGCAGCAAGCATATCGGCAAAATTATGCTACGCGTTGCCGAGAGCGCGA
>JAFAHH010001112.1 GCA_019237355.1 Acetobacteraceae bacterium
GCGAACTCGGGCGAGAAGCGCATGCGGCTCGCCGAGCTGGCGCGAATCGCCTATTTCCGCCCCGACACACTCCCGGAGGACTTGCAGCCGGAACTGACCGTCGCTCGTCACCATGCGGCACGAGGCTTGCCATATGCCTTCACCAACGGCTTGCAGGCCTCCCACGTGGAGGTCGATGTCGAGACCGGGTTCGTTCGCCTGCTCGGGCACTGGGTCGTGGAGGATTGCGGACGGATGATCAACCCGCTGCTTGTGGACGAGCAGATCCGCGGCGGGCTCGTGCAGGGCCTAGGCCACGCGCTCTTTGAGGAGTGCGTCTATTCGCCGGAGGGCCAGATGCTGAACGGAACAATGACGGACTACCTGGTCCCGATGGCCGGAGAAATATCAGACATCGTCGTCGGCCATGTCAGCACGCCCACGGAAACATCAGAGCTTGGCGTCAAAGGTGTGGGCGAAGCGGGCACGGCGGGCGCGCCGGCTGCCGTGTTGAATGCCGTGAACGATGCGCTGCGTCCGCTAGGCGCGCATATCGACGCCATCCCGATCACGCCGGATCGCGTGCTGCGCGCCTTGGGCGCATCTGAAGGACGAGAACAGGGAGGCGATGTCATGCCGGAAACCGCCGCATCCCCCGGTTCGATACGCATGCGACATACATGCAGCCGTCGAATCAAAGCGATTCGTGACCTGTCAAGGGTCTTTGGCGGGTAAATACCAGCGTGCCATTGCTCGATTAGGCTTAGGCAAAATCCCCAGCTACTCTGCGGTGTTCCGCCTCGAACCGGGGGGTAATTTCGGTTTTAGACGCGCGTGTGAGTGGAATGGAAAGTGGCAGAGTGAGCTGCCAGCTTTCGGCCGGACTTCCCGGCGCGCTCCGAATGTAACAAGCCAGGCCTTCGGCAACACCTAGAGCGGTTTCCGCTCACGTGGAACCGCTCTAGCTTTGTTTTGCGAGCAGATTCACGCGATGTGGATCGCCTTCGGCGATTCCACCTGATCGCGATCTGCTCTAGTCTAGGCAAAGCTATCACCTGTCGATGGCAGCGACACGCCAGTCAGACGCCAGCTAGACCTAGAAGATGGTGCCTCGCCAAAAGCCTCTGCGCCTGGACAAGGTGAAGACGCTCCACCATTCGCCCGCCAATGGAGATCGCCCCTCTGCCTTGGTTCTCGGGTTGGGCGTACGCCCGAACGATCTCCCTCGCCTCGGCGATTTCACTTTGAGACGGGGAGAAGGCCCGGTTGGCGGGTTCGATCTGGCGCGGATGGATCAGCGACTTGCCGTCGAATCCCATTAAGCGGGCTTCGTCGCATTCGCGCTCGAACGCCTCGATGTTCCTGAAGTCGTCGCAAACGCCATCAATCACATCCAGTCCACCCGCCCGGCCAGCAATTATGATCTGCATCAGCCATGATACGAGGTAGCGGCGGTCGGGAGTAGGGCGGACGCCGGTTGCCTTCATAAGATCGTTGGTGCCCGCAACCAGGCACCGCAAGCCGATCGAGGCATCCTCACCGAGAGCGGCGATCAGGCTTACATTGAGCACGCCCTTTGCGGTTTCGATCATTGCCCAGATTGCGATTTTCCCGCACTCAATGAGTTCATAGGCGCCCGCAACGCAATGACATCTTTGGCAATGTTAACTTTTGGGATCAGAACGGCGTCCGGCGCGCAAGCGCAGACCGCTTGCAAATCGTCGGCACCCCACGGACTCGACATGTCATTCACGCGAACGATCCACTCGACCGTGGCGGTCGGCTTGCGATCAAAAAAGGGACGCAGGTTGTGCCGCGCGGACTCCTTCTCCTCCGGACCGACTGCGTCCTCCAGGTCCAGGATCACCGCATCAGAGCCACGCGAAGCCACCGCCGACAGAGCTTTTTCGTTCGACATCGGCACGAAGAGCACTGAACGACGCCGACGATTATTAAGGTCCATCATCGCTACTCCGTGAGGCGCGTAACATGGCGACTTCGCTTGCCTACGAAGTGAGATTGCGTCCGGGCACCCACAACACTTCGCTGCCGCCGCCGCCGCTCAGAACGCGGGCCAGCACGAACAGGTGGTCAGACAGGCGGTTGAGAAACCGGATGATTGCCGGGTTGACCGCCTCCTCTGCCGCCAGCCTTACTACCTCCCGTTCAGCCCGGCGAACGACTGTGCGCGCCATGTGAGCATGGGCTGCACCGGCGGGACCGCCGGGCAAGATGAAGCTGGTCAAAGCTGGAAGTTTCGCATTCATCGCTGCCTGTTCCGACTCGAGCCGCAGGACTGGGGTATCGCTGAGGCGGAGCCGGGTGCCGCCCTCGCCCGGCACCGAAAGATCGGCCCCGATATCGAATAGGTCGTTTTGTATGCGCGCGAGCATCGCGTCTACTTCGGGCAAATCGCGCGTCACCAGGCGAAGGATGCCGATAGCGGCGTTTGCCTCGTCCACCGTGCCGATAGCTGCGATGCGCGGCTTATCCTTACGCAGCCGCGAACCGTCGCCAAGCGAAGTCTCGCCTGCATCGCCGCGCCGGGTGGTAACCTTGGTGATCCGTACCATCATAACCTCTTCGAGGAATTGCTGACCACGCACGCCACGGCCGACGCATCTGCTGCTTCCGAAACCCCCTTATTTAGGTGCGTGCATCCCGAGCGGCTAACATAGCCTTCGCGCGAGCTGTCAGGCGACATGGAAAATGAGGCCGGGGCGGCTTGTAAGCGGAGGCCACCCTCCTCGGGGGGGGAGATGGCCTGAGACTTGGCTCCAGGACCAGTTCCGGCGCACCGCGGCCGCCTCAAGCGATCGTGCTCTAGCAGTCTGCTGAGAAACGCTGAAGTCGGTCATTCGTAAAGCAAAGAAAGAAGGCCAGGGGCTTTGCCCCTGGACCCCAGCAAAGGCAGAGCCTTTGCAATCCAATCACTTAGTGGGTGGGATCTAGGCCTTTCGGCCCCGTCATGCGAACAGCATGCTCCCCGCATGACGGGTCCAGGGCAGGGCCCTGGCCTTCCTTTTTCAGCAAACTGCTAGAGCACGATCGCTCGAGGCGGAAACGTCGGAAAGCGTGAATCGGCTCTCGAACAAGACTCGCTAGCGCATGTTCGTTTCTGCTAAAAACAAACATGCTCTAG
>JAFAHH010000115.1 GCA_019237355.1 Acetobacteraceae bacterium
ACGCCCGCGACGGCGCCGCCGAGAAATCCACTCAGCTTCGACACTGTTCCTCTCCCTCGTGTTTCCTACCGGACGCATGCGCGTCCGGAATGGCAACTATGATGAGAGAGGGATCCTCAAGTCAATGTAGCCTTCCGTTCGCCTCTCCGGCGTTGCGGGCCCCTCCTCGCCGCCGCCAGACGCGAGGTGACCGGATCACCGCATCCACTGCGCCAGCTTTGCTTCGGAAATAAAGTGATCTAACGTGCCCGAGGTAACCAGCGTGTAGCCAGTATCGATCCTGGGCGGAACTGCCTTGCCCTGCGCCACGGCAATCGCCGCTTTGATGCCTTCGTAACCTTCGCGATAGAGCATCTGAGCGACATCGGCTTGGATCCAACCATCACGCAGCAGTTCCAGGGCATTCGGCGCGCCATCGAAGCCAATGATCCGGACGCTGCCCTTCTGGTAGCCGAGCGCCGTCAACGCGGCTACCGTCCCGAGCGTTCCATCATCCCATGCATTGGCAACCAAGGTCACCTTCGGGTGCGCTCGTACGGCAGCGTCAACCCCGGTTTGTGCCTGGTTGAACATCCACGAAGTATGAACTTCGATCACAGTGACCTTCGGCTTAAGCTGCTTGAGCCGATCCAGGAAACCCTGGCGGCGCTCGCGCCCGGTAGATTCCAGCAAGCTGCCGTCAACAAGAATAATCTGGTCGGTGTCTCCGACCTGGCCGGCCGCCCAATCCGCCTGAGCAGCCGCAGCAGCAAGGTTATCGGTCGCCACGTAACTCTTTGCCAAGTTTCCATCGATGTTCGTATCGACGGCGACAAACGGGATCCCTTCGGCAGTGATGCGCCGCACGACCGGGGTAATGCCGCCCGAGTCCACCGGCGCAACCGCGATCGCCTTCACGCCCCTGCGGGCGACGCTCTCGATTGCATAGATCTGACCAGCCAGTTCCCCTTGGGCTGACGGCCCTCCAACGATGAGCCTGACCCCCGCTTCCCGCGCCGCATCGGCCGCACCGGAGTTGATCAAGGTCCAGCCCTGGTTCGTGGCGGACTTGGTCACGTAGCCAATTGCCAACGGCGGATCGGCCGCGGCTGCACGCAACGCGAGCCCCATCAAAGCCGCCGCGACAAATAGCTTTTTGAGCCTGATCATTGCTTGCTTCCTCCCTATAATCAGGTCTTCGGCCGTACTCTGAGCCCTCAGTGACCCTGCGATGCGCTCTTGGCACCTCCATCGCGGCAATGTATCATTTACCGAGAGAGCCCAGCAAGTTTCAATGAGCTGTGTTCCTGATTTCTGATATTAACCCGGGAAGGAGAAAAAGGCACCCGTAAACCCCTCGCACGGGACCGGGCCCGCGCAGATCGGGTGAGGAATCAACGGTGGCGGAAGTCATTTGTCTGGGAGAGTTGCTGATAGACTTCGTGCCAGTCGCCCCGAGCGATAGCGGCGAGTACCCCACGTTGTTCCATCAAGCGGCAGGCGGTGCCCCTGCCAATGTGGCTGTCGGTTTGACCCGTCTAGGCAAATCAAGTGCCTTCATGGGCCAGGTTGGCAATGAGATGTTTGGCCGCTTCCTTGCTGCGACGTTGCGGTCGGCGGGCGTGGACATCTCGTCGCTGCGCTTCACGAGCGCCGCGCACACCATGCTCGCGTTCGTCTCGCTTGCCGCCGATGGCGAGCGCGAATTTCTTTTTTACGGTGATCCAAGCGCTGACAAGCTGTTTGCCCCGGCAGATGTGGATGAGCTGGCGATACGTTCCGCCCGCGTGCTCCACTTCGGCTCAATCGGTTTGATCCCGGAGCCATCGCGCGCCGCGACGAGGCACGCGATCGGGTTTGCCCGTCAGTATGGCCTCAGGGTCAGCTACGACCCAAACCTGCGGCTCAGCGTATGGCCTGATGCGCAGTCAGCCCGCACGTGCCTGAAGCTCGGTCTCGATCAGGCCGAGATCGTGAAGATCGCGGCGGATGAGGCACAATTCCTAACTGGGATTGACGATCCGCTGCGCGCCGCGCGATCCTTGTGGCATGCAAATATGACGTTGATGGTGGTAACGCTTGGTGCCGC
>JAFAHH010000758.1 GCA_019237355.1 Acetobacteraceae bacterium
CCGTCAGCCATACTGACCTCCTCCACATTGACTTTCGACCGGTTGAATTTAGGCAGCACTTCACTGCCCATAGCGCCATCGGCGCTGCTCAGAGCGACTGGTCAGCTTCCCGATAAGCCGGTTAATGATCAACCGCGGCGGGAGCCAACCACTGGCTCCCGCCGCCAGGAAGTTACTTGTCGCTCTTGCCGCCGTGTTGCTCCATGTAAGTCCGAGTGTGGTGATGAACCTCACCCTTTTCGTCGCGATACTCGCGCCGCTTCAGATCGGCGTTGTCGGATGAGGACTGCGAAGAGCGGGGTTGCGAGGAGTGGTCCGCGCCGCGGCGCGAGGACGACTCCGATGAGTGCTGGCCGCGAGCCCGACCCTGGTGGCTTTGACCCTGGTCGCGGCTGCTGTGCCCCTGGCTTTCGCGTGTGTGCGGATAGGGCTCTTCCGTATTCTTGTGCGGATGTCTGCCAGTTCCTTGCCGATCATTCTGGGCAGCCATGTTGATCTTTCCAAAGCTGTTGACGTTTCCGGCACGCCCGGTCAGTTCGATCGCACCGGCGATGCCTCCACTGAAAACGCGGCAAACATTCGGTTGTCGCCAATAGCAATCGGCGATGCGAAGCGAGCCGTTTGTTCTCAATTTCGGGTATGATAGATGACCGACAGCTGAGCGCCTTGGGAGCCGGTTTCAGGCCGCCCGCTCGAACAGAGCGCGCTGCGGAACTTCGAGCAGCCCGTCATAAATCCGAAGGTAATCCCGGGCCATCCGTCGCGCGGTGAACCGCCGTTCGAAAGTGGCCCGCACCGCACGACGGTCCAAAGCCGGCACACGATCGAGGGCGCGCAACGCCCCTTCACATGAGTCGACAACAAACCCCGTAACACCGTCCTCGATGATTTCGGGCACGGAGCCGCAGCGAAAAGCGATCACCGGGGTGCCGCAGGCCATTGCCTCGATGATCACCAGGCCGAACGGCTCCGGCCAGCGGATCGGGAAGAGCAGCGCCGCGGCGTTGCCGAGAAAGTCTGCCTTTTGACCCTCGTCGATCTCGCCGACAAATTCGACATCGGTACCGTCAAGCAGCGGCCTCACCTTGCGCTCGAAATAGTTCTGATCGGCCTTGTCGACTTTTGCAGCTATCTTGAGCGGCATTCCCGCCGCGCGGGCAATACGGATTGCGGTCTCGGGGCCCTTCTCCGGCGAAATGCGTCCCAGAAAAGCCAGATATCCGGTAGGCCTGAGGCTCGGGCTCAGGAGCGCCTCCGGCATGCCGTGATGCACCGTGCCGACCCAATTGGCATAAGCCAGCTGGGTGCGCTGGGCATCAGAGATGGAGATGAAGGGCGCCTCGGCGAAGCAGCGTTCAAAGCAGTTCTCCAGCTCCGGTAAATCGAGGCGGCCGTGCAACGTGGTGACGAACGGCACGCCCAGCTGCTCTGCCAGCGGGATGTGAACCCAATCGATGTGGCAGTGCACGACGTCGAACTGCGAGGCCGCGGCGGCGATGCGAGCCAGCATGCAGCCATAAGCGAGCATCGGGCGCGGTGCGCGGGATCCAGCCGCAGCGCTTTTGGTGAGCACGACTCGAGAACAGCATTGGTGATCGAATCGCCGGATGCAAAGAGGGTTACCTGATGACCCATCTTAACCAGCTCTTCGGTGAGCCAGGACACCACCCGCTCGGTTCCGCCGTAAAGCTTTGGCGGAACAGACTCGGCCAGCGGCGCCACCTGCGCGATACGCATTTTCTTCTCGAGATCGCCTCGTGTAAGTATCCAACGGGCCGCTCTTCGGGTGGTTCCGGAAGGCTGATCGGTCACTACAGGGCGTTCGACCCCCGACACTTCCGAGAGGATTGATCTTCGGGCGGCCGCATGGTGCTATAATGCTGCTATGTGCGGGCGTTTTTATCTGATCGCCAAGGCGGCCGAGATCAGAAGGCAATTCCATCTCGACGAGGTGTTCGAGATCGTGCCGCATTACAGCATCGCACCGGCGCAGCCTTCGCCGATAATTATCGCGGAAGGAAAGGGAAGGCGGCTGGTGATGGCACGCTGGGGCCTGGTGCCGTCGTGGGCGCGCGATCTTTCGCTGGGCAGCCAAATGATAAACGCCCCCGCCGAGGAGATCGACGAGAAGTCGGCGTTTCGCACGCCCTTCAGCAAGCAGCGCTGTCTGGTGCCGGCGAGCGGCTTTTATGAAT
>JAFAHH010000063.1 GCA_019237355.1 Acetobacteraceae bacterium
TTTCAGTTCCTTGTCGGAAATCGAATAGTTCAGCTCGCCGGTGATCGCGAGCGGCCGCAAGTAGCTTATCGGCAGGTCGCCCATGCCCTTGCCGAAATACAAGGTGGGGGCCGTTGATCCGACCTCGTCAGCGCCGATATGCTGCGTGCCGGTGCGGCCGAGCTCGCGTATGACACCCAGCGAAAAAATAAATTCATGTTCGGCATTCGTGTAGGCTTGCCACTTGCCCGTGATGAAAAGATTTTGAAATCCAGTGTGAGTCTTATCGTGTTCTGTTTGCAAAATGTTGTAGCCGTAGTTGAAGATAATCGCAGTATTGCTGGTTATTCTCTTGTCGTACTCGAAGCCGAGATCGACCTCGTGCGTCGGCCCAGGTCCGCCCTCGGAACCGATGCGGTTGTAGGTGATAGTCGGCACAGAGGCCTCGTCGGCGGTGCCAGGATCGTCGAAAGTTAGGGTGCCCGGAAAGACGCGCGCGCCCGCGACGACATGTGCGAACGCCGCATGAGAGCTGAGCGCGCCTGCGCACACCAGCGCAGCCAATCGGGTGAAGCGGTTCATGCAAGCAATCCCTGAATGAGACGACCACACCGGTGCAGCCTTACACCGGCAGCGAAAATCGGACTCAGATCAGGGCCGGGGGGCCTCGCGGAAAGGCGGTTGCGAATACAGGGAACGGTGGTGCACGCGCGTGCGCCACGAATCTAGGCTCCCCCGGCAGCTCAATGGATGCAGGCAGGGTGATAGGACACGGAATGGGGAGTGCCGTGGACTGGGCCAAAGCCTCGCATAGGGGACAGACGGCGCATCGCGATCTGTTGCCCTGCAATGGCTTCTCCACCGTGCCGCTCGCCTGGCCCGGGTCGTGGCAAATGGTTGAAGACGCTACGACGGTCGCCAACTCCATTTGCCGAATAACATTTGGGGCTATGGCCGCTCCGAGGCCGACCTGCACGGCCAAGGCCAAAGCAGCCGCCAGGAGACCCGAAAAACGGAGTCGATGTGGTAATTGCCGGAGAAGCGAATCCCCCATAGGAACAGCTTAGCGGATGGTATGATGCCGGCAAGCGGAGTCTCAGGGCGCGCCCACAATCGTACTGGCAAGCTCCCATTGAGTCGCTAAGCCCAAGGACCCGGGCAGGCCCCGCCGTAAACACCCGCTCGGGCACCGCTCCGATGGGCATGTTTCCCATCCGGCAACGCACGGCTTTGCCGCCGTTGCTGGAAAGCAAGGATCGAGTGGCCTGGCTAACGTGCCCAGGTTCTTGAATCTGTCTTGCGGCGCCAATTTGGACCATGCTGGACCCGGCGAACTCGCGCCGGGACTTCGATGTGGGCCCGGATTCTCATCTCCTCGGCCGTCGCTCAGCTCTGTGAAGTTGGGGTATTCCGAAGTCCGTTGCCAACACCGGAGGCACTCCCAATGCCGCCGCGAAATGCTGATCTGCAACGTGCTGGACCCTCGGGGCACCCTGAGCTAGCATCGCGCACCGCGGACAGCTTGCACGTTATCGCTCTCCTCCGAGAGTGGTACGAATCAACGGGATGCGCATGAACGATGCTGCTGAATCGCTTGAGCCGGCGTGCAGTCCGCCGCGGCTCGTCGTCTACGATCTGGGGCACGGCACCCCGGAGATCCGGCCGGGCACCGTTCGCCGAAGATGGATGGACGAAAGCCCGGATTCCTTCGCGTATCGCTGCTTGCCGCTCACCATCGCCAACGGCCATGGCTGGGAGGTGCTGTGCGACTGCCACGTGGAAGCCGTGTGGACCGGCGGACAGCGAACACAGGATATCGTGGTCCGCGTGAAGCGCCCGGGAAAGATGGTGCCGATCAGCCATTTTGGCGCAGGGGTGCTCACCTTTCATCTGAACGTGCTGATCCGCACCGATCCCGGGTTCGGTCTGTGGGTCGGCGGCCCACCAAATATGCCGAAAGAGGGCATCGCCGCCCTGAGCGGCTTAGTGGAGACTGACTGGTCGCCGATGACCTTCACCATGAACTGGCGCTTCACACGGCGCAATCACACGATTCGCTTCGAGCCAGGGGAGCCGTTCTGCTTTATCTTTCCGCTGCCGCGCTTATTGGTCTCCACGGTGCAGCCGGAAATCCGGTCGCTGGATGAGGATCCGGAACTGGCTCGGGAATATAATATCTGGAGCAGTTCGCGCGTCAGCTTCAACACCGGGTTGCGTGAGCCGGGCAGCGAGGCGCGGAATCGCAAGTGGCAGAAACACTATCACCATGGCCGTTTCCCCTCGGGCGACGGACGTGCACCGGATCATCTGACGCGGCTCGCGGTGCAACCGCTCAGGCGTGTTGAAAAGGCTGTGCGATCCCCCGAGCCGGGGTTAGCTGAGAATGAGGACTGATTCATAAATCCATTGGCAGCGGGACTGAGGCAGGACGTGAGAGGGGCAAGCCCATAATCATTCGAACGCTGTCATCATTGCTTATTGAGTCTCTGCTGCGCTTGGACGGACGGTGTTAAGGTGTTTGCCTGTTACACTCGGAAAGGCTTCGAAGGCTCAATCGCCTACGGATTCGGTCACCCACTAAGCGTCCGTGCAGCTACCGTCTTCAGAAGTCCAGTGCCAAGTACCCGGGAGGCACTCCCAATGCCGGTGCGACTTGGACCACTTGTTCCAAGGATGCATAGATCGGTTCCCGCTCCAATTCGCGGAAATCCCAAAGGTCGATAGAGTGCATATCGCCCTAGCTCAAGCCCCGCTTGGTGCGCCAAACCCGGATCGGACTTTCGCCTCTTAGTAGCTGCGCGAGCTCTTTCGGTCTGATTCGCCGTGACACAGCCGCATACGATCGAGGTGCCGGTCAGCCTTGCGACGGCTGGTCGCCCATAGCGATAGCGTCGGGCGTGGGACAGATCGTAACTCCATCTCTCATGAGCGAAGGCCCGCCTCTGTTTTAAGCTGGCCTTGCATATGTCGCCTCTCGGCCGTTGATCCACGATCACCGCCCGGAGCCTTCTCCAGCGAGACTGCCCGAGCTTCGTCCGGAGATTCCGGCGCCAGAGCGGGACTGGTATAAGCTCCACACTTAATCGAAAGGACGCGCCCCGCATCGCATGACCAGCTTCAAAGGTCGAGTTTCGAGGCGGCCACTTGGCGGCAAGAGAGTGTTGCGTGAAACTCTGTCTGGAGTTATTCGCCTAAATCTTCCAATCGGGTTAAGGGCTCCAAAAGTGG
>JAFAHH010000130.1 GCA_019237355.1 Acetobacteraceae bacterium
TCGCCTGATGGACCGTTCAGGATGTCGTAGGCCGGATGCTTGTCTGGCCAAGCCGTCCGGCCGCCGTGCGCGCGTATCACTTCGAACAGCGTGTTCACCCGGATGAATTGATGTGGAAAAACGGGCTGGCACACCCCGGAAACGAGCCGCAGCGGAAGCTTCGCCGGATCTATCTGCGTGAGCGGCTGACCAAGGGTTCCGCCCGCGTCATAACGCGTTTGGTCCTTGTCGATATTTTCGGCGAATTGCGTTTCCGTACCGGGAAGTCCGCTGCAACCCGATCCCGGAGCAAACATTGTCCGGTCATAGCTGTCATCATAGAACACCCCGGCCGAGCGAGGCGTCGAGCCGGTCACTTGCGCAATCATCCCAGGAAAGCTGTCCGAGGGCGCCGTGGTGGCCGCATTGCTATAGTTGATCCCGTGCTGGGAGAGCTCCGCCAGTGCGCTCGAGGGTTGGTTCCTCACCCAGTTGGCCATGTCGATCCAGTGAAAGCCGTCAATGCTGATCAGCAGTACATGATCATAGCGCGGCGGCGCCGCCAATGCCGGGCCGGCAATGACGATGGACAGCGCGATTGCCTGCAACAGCCTTCTTCTGAGTGACCTCATTTATGTCTCCTTCGTGAAGCACGGCTGTCCAAGGGCAGCAATTACGAGAGCTTAAAAGAAGCGATATCAAATGAATGATGGATGACACTTTTGTTGCGACCGAGTGGCATCAGTGGTGACATTCGCCAGCATTGGTCAGAGTGGGTTCAGGAACATACCAAGCGTGCGCGGACTTAGCACATCAAGGCTTCGTGTGAAGCCATCATCCTCTTTGGTTCGAGAGCCTGATTCAGGCTTTCGTATCAGCGGGAATTTTGGTTCACCGCCGGTCTGCGCCCATTACTGGAATGGATAATAGCGGAAGCTTAAAAAGGCCATATTGATGTCCGTACTGGGTGTCGGCCCGATCCCTGAAAAGATCGACCGGTGCGTGTACGAATATTGCGCGCCTGCTTGCATCGTCCCCCAGGGACCCTGAATGAAACGCCACCACGTGCCAAGGGTGATCTGCCAAACGCCTGAAGTATTGCCGACGCAGCCACTCGCAGCCCCCAGCTCGATCCCGCACGTGGCGTTGCTGTAAAGGGGGCTGCCATAGCCGAACCCCTTTCCCGCCGCGTTGAAGAAGGTGCGGCTCTCTTGTTCCGTCCCGGCATAGAGGTAGAGATCGAGCGCGGGCGTGGGGTGGCCGACCACCCCGACCAATGCCTCGACCTCGGGGATTGGCCTTGGCCCACCGCCGGGTCCGACAATTGCGTCAGGCAACTGGGCAGAGCCGTAGCGCCCAATGCCCGTGCCGGCGAGGAAGCTTGCCTGCAGCTCCAGCTTTTTTGGGACCAGCGGCAGCAGGGCGTACGCCCCACCGCCGCCCGCGGCTGCCGTGCCGTTCGTGCCTGAGCCGAGTGTGCTGACCCGGTCACGAAACACCCGGCCGATCCCATAAGCCTCGTAGTGACCCCAGCCGGGATCCGCGGCCGCCTTGACGATCACGTCAGGAGCGATGTCGGTAGAATAATTATTGGCGGCGTTGAAAAGTGAGCCACCCGGGTTCACGTTGTTGACGGTGAGATTACTTTGAGGGAGCAGCCCATTCGGGCCGGTCGGCGCGTAGAGTGTCTGCGGACTCTCGAGCGAGGCGCCGAGCCAGAAACGGTCGCCGGCAAAGGACTTCGCGAAGCGGACTTGCGGGTTGCGCGTCCAGTTGAAGCCGACGACATACTGCGCATCGATGGTGAGCGGGATGTTTTCCTGCCGCGGCACGAGCCCAGTCTTGAACATCGTTAGCAGGCTCCAGGCCTGCCCACCGAGAAAGTGCAACCCAAGGTCCTTGTTGTCCCAAGTCCCGTAGGCCTGGCGTAGGCGTAGGTTGTAGCTATTGCTCTCGTTGGAGTTGGCGGTCTGGGCGGCGCCGAGAAAATCGCTTTCGTAATAAGCGGCGAGAGTGGTCGCTGGATTCGGCTGGTTCTGAACCAGCAAGGAAAGCCGGCTTTGCCGCGCACTCATACGAAACTCGTTCTCATAATACCGAGGATTGTTGGGCAGTGGGATTCCCGTGTTGAAGTTGGAGCCGACATCGGCAACTTCGTTGCGTGAGCGCCAGATCCCCGCCAGCTCGATGAAGCCGCCAAGCCTGATCTGCGTGCTCCCGATCTGAAAGTTTCCGGCCCGAACACTGCCAATCGGGCCCGGTTCTTGGCTGCCCGGCCAGCCGGGCACGTTCTGCGCAAGGCTGGACGGCAGCCCACCTGCCGGCATTGCCGGCGCGATACCCGCGGCGGGAGCACCCGGCTGAGCTGGGGCCGCCACGCGTGAACCAGTCGCAGGCCGTACGCTAGCCTCCTGCGCCTCCTGCCGGGCGCGCGCGGCTTCCTGCGCTTCCTGCCGGGCACGCGCCGCTTCCTGCTGCGCGGCTCGGCTCTCGGCATTGCGGGTAGCAAGATCATGCCGCAAGCGTGATAGCTCGGATTGAAGACTGCGGATCTGACGCTCGATCGCATCGATTCGCGCATCGTCAGTGGCCGGATCGGCCCAGGCGATACCGGATGAGAAAGTTACGAACAGCGTCGTCACTAGAGCCACTGGCCTCATGACGTTTCCCGTGGAAGTGCAATTTCAATGAGGGTCGAGTCGGAAGAGGCAGCAATTGGCGCGAACTGGTATCAGACGTGCCGTAACTGCAAAAAGACGAGTTCGGAAAAAGAATTGAGATGTTTGTGTGACAGTTTTGTTAAATCGTTGTACCTTGGGAATGTCACACTCTTATCAGCGCCATGCGATTTGCTCGCAAAGAGCGCGTCTGTTATCCCCAGCGACAACGTCCGAGACGGAATGGCGCGCAACAGAACAAGGAGGGAGCAGATTATCTATGAAACACCAGTTGAGGTTCGCTTGCCTTGCGGCGGCTTTTGGGATTGCGAGTGTGGGTCCCAGCTGGGCTGGCACTGCCCAAGGCAGCCCCACACCCACACCGATTAAGCACCTGATCGTGATTTTTCAGGAAAACGTCTCCTTTGATCACTATTTCGCCACCTACCCGGAAGCGGAGAACAACCCCGGGGAGACGCCGTTCAAGGCAAACCGACATTCCCCCACTCGAATCAACACGTTACGTACGCCTCTCGACGTTTCAAACGACTTCCGGCCATTGCAGAACGTCGATCTCCTCAACGCCAATCCGAACGGCCCGTCTGGGAGCGGGGCTCAGATCAATGGGCAAGATGCCCGCAACCCGTTCCGGTTAGCGCCGTCGCAGGCGCTGACTTCCGATCAAGGACATAATTACAAGCCGGAGCAGCAAGCGTCCGACAATGGGTTGATGGACTCTTTCCCCGCCTTTGTGGGCGCGGGGGGCACTCCGCCGGGAACCGGCAAATGGCTGGTGATGGGTTATTACGATGGGAACACGGTCACCGCGCTGTGGAACTATGCCCAGCATTTCGCAATTAACGATAATAGCTGGACAACGACGTTCGGTCCCTCGACGCCTGGGGCGCTCAACCTGATCGCTGGGCAAACGAGCGGCTTTGACGAATATACCAATGTTGTCGATTCGGGCGGAAATCTGCTTCATCCGACGCATGAAGTCGGGGACGGTAACGGTAATTATACCGAGATCGGTGACGGCGATCCTTTATACGATGTCTGCTCCTCGACGACGATCGATCAGATAGCGATGCATGGGCGGAACATAGGCGACCTGCTCAATGCCCACGACATTAGCTGGGGCTGGTTCGAAGGCGGCTTCGACCTGACCGTCGTGAATCCGGACGGAACCACCGGATGCAATCGCCATACCAATCCGACGGCGCCCGGCACACCCGAGTCGACCTCGAATGACTACATCCCCCATCATGAGCCATTCCAATATTTCGCCTCCACCCGGAATCCGAGCCATGCCCGCCCCAGCTCGGTCGCAGCCATCGGTCACACCTTGATCCCAGGCACGGACCAGCCCGATCCAGCAAATCACCAATATGACATCAACGACTTCTTCGCGGCGCTAAACGCGGGAGGTTTGCCGTCTGTCAGCTTCCTGAAGGCCGCCGCCTTCGAGGACGGACACGCCGGCTACTCGGATCCCCTTGACGAGCAGCATTTCCTTGTCCGCGTGCTCAACGCGGTACAGAAGAGCCCCGAGTGGAAGAGTACGGCGGTGGTTATCGCATACGACGATTCCGATGGGTGGTATGACCACCAAGCGCCGCCGATCGTGAATCCCTCGTCTAGCACGGCGGATGCCCTGAATGGCGCAAACCTATGCAACATAGGTTTGCAGCAGGGCCAGGTTGCCCCTGAAACTCCCTTGAACGGCAGCTTCGGTTATCCGGCCCAAGGCCGGTGCGGGTATGGAACGCGCTTGCCTCTGCTTGTCATCTCACCCTACGCGAAGGTAAACTACGTCGATCACACGCTTACGGACCAGAGTTCGATCCTGCGTTTCATTGAAGACAATTGGCTCTCCGGCGAGCGAATCCAGCCGGGCGGATCCTTCGACTCCATCGCCAATACGATCGAAAATATGTTCAACTTCGAGCGCCAGCCGGAGCAACCACGCACGCTGATCCTTGATGAGATGACGGGTGCGCGCGTGCATCCCAGCGCCGGCCGCGCGAAGGCGGCCGGAAGAAACGGAGATCACGACTGACAGGCCGAGGCCATAATGCCGCGGCGCCGCGCCTCGGGCAATCCGCTGCCGCTCGATCTCCTCGCCCTAAGGAAAACATCCCGGGCTACCCACCCGGCTGCCGGAGCGCAGATATCTTGCAGGACAACCGTCGCGACAACCCACACCTGAGCACATAACGAACCCGCCAGGGGCGGGATGATTGGCGCTGAGCGCAGTGCTGACTTTGCCGCCCCTGTCCGTTTAGCCCTTCTGTTCACGGCCTTCCCATGCTACCCGCGCGCTTTCCCGACTATTGGAGAGCGCGCATGTCGGAGACGACCCCCAACCCACAGCAGGGGCAGCAAGGTCCAGCGCTGCCGCTGGTGGTGAATATCCAGTATATTAAGGACATGTCTTTCGAAGTGCCGGGCGCCCCCGCGGTATTCACCCAGATCCGGACCCAGCCTCAGGTGAACATCAACCTGGATGTTCAGGCACGCCGGGTGCAAGACAATCAGAACATCTTCGAAGTCGCGTTGCTGATCCGGGCCGAGGCGCAAGTGCCCAGCCAGCAAAGTACCGCAGCCGTCGGCGTGGGGCCGCAATCCGGCAACGGCCAGGAGCGTGCCGCTCCCGCCGGACCTGCGCCTAGCGCTCCGCTGGCACAAACCGTATTCGTGGCCGAGCTAACCTATGCCGGCGTGTTCACCCTCAATAATGTTCCCGAGAACGCCGTGGAGCCAGTTCTGCTTGTCGAATGCCCCCGGCTCCTGTTTCCCTTCGCGCGCAACATCGTTGCCGATGTGACGCGGGATGGCGGATTTCCCCCCGTGCTGTTGCAGCCAATCGACTTCGTATCCCTGTGGCAAAGCCGGCGCGCTCAGCAGCCTCAGCCGATTGCGACGTAAAGCGCCAGCGTCCGGTCCGCCGCTGGCGAATATAGAAACCCCGCGGGGCCTCGGTGTCCCAATTATGGCCTCGCCGGGCCTGAAATCGGCAAGCGCGGTCATGCGTTGGCGCTAGGCATCGACAACAGCCGGTTCATGGCATGAGTGTTAGCATCACGACGGAGGCGACCCGGCGGCATGGGATTGCTCTCGGGTCAGTCTTGGCGGTTCTGGGCGTGGTCTATGGCGATATCGGCACCAGCCCGCTCTACGCCATGAAGGCCAGCCTGCAGTATTTTCCGCCCAAGGAGATTACCGAGACTGAAATCATGGGCGTCTTGTCCTTGATCTTTTGGGCCCTGTTTCTGATTGTCACGGTCAAATACGTGATGCTCGTGATGCGGGCGGATAACAAGGGCGAGGGCGGCATCCTCGCTTTGATGGCGCTGGCGCAGCGGGTATCCGTGCAGCCGCGAACCCGCACAGCCCTGGGCCTGATCGGCATTGCAGGGGCCTGCTTGTTTTTTGGCGATGGCGTGATCACTCCCGCGATTTCGGTGCTTTCGGCCGTGGAGGGGATCGAAGTCGCGACTCCAAGCCTCAAGGAATACGTGCTGCCAATTTGCGTTGCCGTGATCATCGCTTTGTTTGCCGTGCAACGAGGCGGCACGGGCAGTGTCGGACGCATATTTGGGCCGGTTATGGGGGTCTGGTTTGTAGCGATCGGGGCATTGGGCCTGGCCGAGATCGCCAACCATCCCTTTGTGCTAGCTGCGGTATCGCCGCGTTACGGATTCGAGCTGTGCGTTCAGTATAAAGGTCTTGCTTTCTTCGTGCTCGGTGCAGTGGTGCTGGCCGTAACCGGGGCTGAAGCGCTCTATGCCGATATGGGGCATTTCGGAGCAAAGCCGATCCGGCTTGCCTGGATGTCCTTTGTCTTGCCCTGCCTTGTGCTGAATTATTTCGGCCAGGGTGCGCTTATCCTGAGCGACGCGAAGGCCGCGGAAAACCCATTCTATCTGCTCTGCCCCGATTGGTTCCGGCTTCCCATGGTGGTTTTGGCGACAATTGCCACCGTGATCGCGAGCCAGGCGGTGATTTCCGGCGCGTACTCGATGGCCCGGCAATGCATGCAGCTCGGATTGCTGCCCCGCCTGACGGTTCGTCACACCAGCAGCATGACCCAGGGCCAGATTTACGTGCCCCATATAAATACGGCCTTGGCCATCGGTGTCCTCATCCTCGTGCTGGCATTCAAGACCAGCGACAGTCTTGCGTCGGCTTACGGCATCGCTGTCACGGGGACCTTCCTGTGCACGTGTGCGCTGGCGATGGTGGTTTTTCGCCGGCAATTCCGCTGGTCGCGGGCCGCCGCGATTGGGGTCTTTGGGTTTTTCCTACTGATCGACCTTGTGTTCTTCTCGGCGAACACATTGAAGGTGCTGGAAGGCGGGTGGGTGCCCCTCATTCTGGGGCTCGCCATGACGGCAATGATGACCTC
>JAFAHH010000193.1 GCA_019237355.1 Acetobacteraceae bacterium
GCCGGTTGCTCGGTAAAGTTGTCGAGCGGGGCTGCGAATGCGCGGGTGGTTGTGGTTCGTCGCAGTAGTGGGCGATTTGGGAAGGTCGTTCGCGGGCTGGGGCAAAACCCTGGCGTTGCTGATCGCGCTTGTCGTGATCGGCGGCGGCGCATGGATCGCGACGCAGTCCTTTGGCGGCCCGCTCGAGTTCGGACGGGCCAATGATGAGACCAGCAGAGAATTTGAACGGATTATGAGCGAGCAGGCGTGGGCCGAAGGGGAGTCACCGGTGGAGTCGAGTCACCACTGGTGGGTGATTTTCCGTGGGACTGTTGACCGATCACACGTTTCTTTTAATGGCAAGCCGGAAATAAATGTGTGTCTGCATCTCTATGCGAAAAAGCAAGAGCGGGATGCAGTAGGCACACGCCCGCCGCACCCGTACCTTCTCGGCTTTTTGATCTGGCCCGAAGTGATGATGGACTGCACCTTTGTCGGCAAATTTTCCGGCGGGATGATGATCCCCCATGCTGGCCATCCGACCCACAGTTTCAGCGTCCCGGAGTCAGAACGGCAAAGATTGTTGAGACAGTAGGCAATGGCCGATTTCCTTCGCTTAAGTGAACGGCTGAGCTATTGGGTTCGGCGAGGCGAGGAGACGTACCTACTCCCACGACGCGGCTTAAAAGGCACGTTTTGGGAGCTGCTCGGCATCATTGCAGGGAGCGCGTGGCTGGCCGCAATGGGATATGCCGGGATTCTTATATGTATCGACGCGCTGTTGCTCGGTATTGACGATGATGAGCCTCTGTGGTCGGTGCTGCTGAAGGGGGCGCTAGGAGTGTGCTGTCTGCCTTTCTCCCTTGTTGTCTTGGTTTTGGGCGCGCGCATTTGGCGGCGCGCTGCGGGGTGGCGCTGGTGGCTCGGCGTGCTGAATGCCGATGACAAAGAATTCGAGCGCGAAGTGAGAATTTGCGCCCGGTTTAGGCTAAAGGGGTTCGATCCTGCGCTGCTCGAAGCCGCGCGCGCAGCTTACCAATTGGCGAAAGAGCGCTGAAAAATGCTTTTTGATTGGCTTTTTCACATTTGGGCGCTTGCTGGGACTTACGGTCACCAAATTTTTCCGGGGTTGGACGAGTCGATTGCGGCGTTTCTGATCCTCCTGCTCGGCCTCTTTGTGGCGCTCTACATTCTGTCGCAGTTGACCGGTATCTTCGATCAATATGTGGCGCGGCTTCTAACCCTGCCCTTCCGGCTCTTGATGTTGCCGTTTGGATTGGCAAGGCGCGGGCAACAACTCGGCCCCTATGAGAAGAACCGGGGCCGGGCAGTACTCTCGGCCTTCGTCCTGGTCTTCTCGATCTTCATTTTGCGCACGGGCGGCTGGCCGCTCGACCGGCTGGCGTGGGGGCCTCCTGCGCTCTTGGCTCTCTGTGCAGTGTCTTGTTTTTTCCTCCTGGCCGCTTTGTATGGCGCGCGCAACGGCCCGCGCGATGCCTTCGGTGCCGTCGCATCGCTCGTGATAGCTGTAGGATCTGCTTTTCTGCTCTCGTGGCAAGTCTATCTGCCGCGCGAAGGGGGCAATGTAGCGTATTACGCCAATAGCGTTTCGCCGGGCCTTTACGGGTCGGCCGCTGACTTTGCCAATCGCCTCTTGCCCGGCGTCTATCTCGGCGTGCTGTGGGCTGCGCTGCTGCGGGCCTTGATCTCTATCCGCCTCTTGGGCGGCGCGCAGAGCACCATAGCAAGGGCCATGCGGCGGCGGGCGGCCAACCGCCCGCCGCTCCCCGGTTCCGGTTTTTGGGCGAGAACGCGCGAGGCCTTCGCGGCGGGCCGTGCCGGTCGGCCGTGGGAGTGACTTGCAATGAGGGATGAAATTTATCTCGGCGTCGAGGTTGACCGGCGCAACTGGCGGCCGACGGGCAGGCGGGTGCCCTGTCCATTGGACGGGCATTTTTTGCTTCTGGCTCCAACCGGCTCCGGCAAGGGCGTGGGTCTTGAGATTCCGAATTTACTCACTGGCTTGCGCGGTGTCAGTGTATTGAACATCGATCCATCCGGGCAAAACGCGGCCGTCTGCGCTGAGGCGCGGCGCAAAATGGGCCATGATGTGATCTGTCTCAACCCGCATGGTCTGCACGTTCGGCGCTATCCCGATTTGACAAGTGCCGGGTGCAATCC
>JAFAHH010000600.1 GCA_019237355.1 Acetobacteraceae bacterium
TATCGCCATGCCCGGCAGTGATCAGCTCGGGCAAATCGATCTCCAATGCGTGGCCGCAATTCAGGCACCAGGCGGTAACGTGATGATGGGCGGTCAGCGTGGTGCGCGGTGTTGGCTGGTCAGCCATCAGCGCTGCCTCCCCTTCTAGAACCCACGGAATTCCATCCTGAAACATGTGAGTCCCACCTACACCTAGTGGGCGGGATCAATCCTGATCGGCCTGCGGCCCTGGCTTGCGACACACCGCGTATTTCTTGCCCGGCTTCCGCGCTAACCCGATGTGCAATGGCTTGGCCTCATCGGGTCTGGGTTCTGGGGGGCTTCGGGCGGCGCACTAGGAACCTGGTATGGTCGCGCTCAAGCCCGCGGACGCCTACGTATTGTCAGTCCCGCCGGTCCATCTCACGGTGCCTCGTCGTCCCGGCCTGGGTTCTGACTCACCAGATCAGCAGGAATAGCCGGCGCACCTGTCTTGCAATGGCGCGCAAACGGTTCGTATGGGCAGTTTGCATTTTTCGGTAACGTTTCGGTTCAACCTTCGCTAAAAGAGAGGCGGCCAAGCCCGGCCGCCTTGGGTAAGCGACAAGTGGTAGTTAACGGCTTGGTCGCCAAACGTGTAGGCGGCTATGCTGCAATGCAGCATCCAGTTATGGATGCAAGAGGATGACCAAGACGGTGCTGATGCAATCAGCGATTGAGTTGGCCCGCAACATCATGCGCCTGTCAGCCGCAGCGAGATCCCGCATTCTGCGCTAATTCGCGTAACGGCTCATTGCGCCGATTAGGCGGCTGGCGCGCCAAATCGATCTATGCAGCTTCGGGCCGGAGCGCGGCAGCCAGCGCTTTCGGCACCCCGATCGAAATCCCTCGGCGACCGCCCCGTCACCCGCGGCACGGCCTCGCGCAAAGGCAGGTATCCCTGATGGCATGAGCGCGCCCGGCCTCCGCAGCGAATACGGCGGCTTATGGCCCATCGGCCCAAGCCCAAGGGACACACGGGGCAGCCCCTATTGCCACTCCCCCGTGGCCCTGGGCGGCTGATGCGCTGGTTGCCGACCCCGCACCAGCAGAGCCAGGCGATGATCATGGACTAGGGTGTAGAAATCGACAAGTATGCAACCGCCAGCCGAATGATAGGAGGGGGCCGGTTGCAAAGGTTGAGTAATGCCAGGTTCGCGATAGTCGGTATAGCGCTTGCGCTTGTGCTGCTGGTCGGTGGCGTCATCGTTGTCGGCTGGGGTGGTGATCGAGGTGCCGCCGATACATCCCGGCCAGGTTGGATCTCCGAAGGGGAAGTCACTCAGAACCTCGAAGCCGACGGTTACCGCGTGCGGAAAATCGAGGATGACGACGGTCGTTACAAAGTGAAAGTAACCACGCGGGACGGCCACAAGGAGAAGCTCTATGTGAACCCGAAGTCCGGAGCCAGGGTCAGTGCTGTCGCCGATGACGAAATCGATACTGAGTAGTCGCCGACGATCGGAGCTGCTGCCAGCCGACAATCCTTGATCGGCCTCCGCGGCTGGCTTCCGAGACACCCCGTATTTCTTGCCGGCTTCCGCGCGAACACGATGCGCAATGGCTTGGCCTCATCGAGCCTGGGTTCTGGGTCCCTGGGTTTCGGGCGCCGGGCAATAACCACGGCCGGCAATTTCGAGTTCATGCCCACAGGGATTGTAGCAAGCCAGGGTGGTTGCAACCGGCCGCGGCCGCAATCCTGTTCTACCGAGCAAAGAGGCCCGCCAAGGCGGGCCAGTTTTGGGAAAAGTGCAAAAGCGAGCATGCAGCTAAGTAGCTGCATACAAAAGCATGTGCTCACGGCCACCACCTAGTTGAAGGCCTCTTTCTACCGCTCCTAAGCCCGCTGGGCGGCCTTTCCAGCTTGGCCGCCCTTTCCTACCCTCTGAACCCTACAAGCCGCCCAGCGGCCTTCTGTCGGCCCCCAACCGGCATGTTTGGGACCGGCTGCTGGAACCGCACCTTGTTCAATGCGCCTTGCTTCTGCCGCACCCCATGAGGTGCCGCGTGATGGAGCGCCCGGATCGGGGAGGCGCGCCTTGTTGTCAGCCCCCTGCTTGCTTTCTTGCGCCCGTTAGGGCGCCGCCATGTGATTGCGCCCGCAGGGCGCTCCGCATTTGGCTGGCTGGAGCTGGGGTTCCCCGGTTTCCACGGATGGGGGCGACCAACTACAGGAACTAGCTACAGGTCTTATCTACATGCAGGGTGACCGTTTCATCCCCCCTGGGGGTGACCGTTTCATCCCCCCTGGGGGTGACCGTTTCATCCCTGATAACTTGATTGATCCCCAGCAGGCTTGGCCTTCCGCCGTGAACGCTTTGGCGGCACAGCTGACGCGCCCGGCAGGATTTGAATGCCCCCCTGTTTGTCGCCCAGGATCAGCCCGGGAAAGACGGCCTTGATCTTGCGCAATGCCACCTTGGCCTTCCTTCGGAAATCAGCCACGTTGGCGTAGTCCGTGCCGAGCTGCTCCATGAGCTGCTCCCAGGTCACGAACTGTGCCCGCCCGCTCTGGGTGGCGACGAAGGCCCGGTAGGACACCAAGGCATAGAGATCGAGAGCGAGCGGCGAGCGCTTAAGCGCCTTCAGCACCCGCATATCGACTGGCACCGGGGCGTTGGTAATCGCCTCAAAGAACCGATGGTTTAGCTCGATCCAGCTTCTCCAAAGCCCTTGCTGGGCAGGATCATGGAAATCCCACCACAGCTCGCCTTCCGGCGCGATTTGCATATCCAGCCACCGCTGACTTTGGGCGTTGGCGATTTCAAACGAGATCGTCGCCCGGAATAACCGCTCCATTTGCACCCGTAGCCGGCCTGCATCGCTGCGCTTGGCCCCAGTGCTGCCGTTGTCAGGATTGAGCCCCAACGCCTCCATGAAGCCATGCAGGCTGGCGCCTAGCTCGAGCCGCGGGCTGCGTGTTCGTAGGGCCTCGGTTGTGATCCAGAACAGCAGCAGCCGCGGGACGGTGCCATACGGATACCCGATGCAGACCCGCCTGCCTGTCGATCGGTCCGTCTTGTAGCCCGGCCGGATTGCCAGGATCAGATTGCCGTTCCGGCGCACCCATTCAGGCGGCTGCCCTTTGGGGGCTGTATGAGGCAACGTCGCCTGCACAAGCTGCCGCGCCATAAAGGCTAAGTCAGC
>JAFAHH010000605.1 GCA_019237355.1 Acetobacteraceae bacterium
GTACCTGAAGAACGCATCGCTTCTGCAGGCGCTGTCGCCCGACGTTGCGGTAATCCAGGAGTGTGCGAAGCCGTAACCATGCCTCCGGTGTTGATAGACGGTTGAGCGAACGCGACGGCCGCTGCGAGAACCGTAGAGCACATGAACATCTTGGATGCACGCATCATTTCCCTCGTTCAACGAATAGACCCGGCCTCAGCCGGGCCATAACTTCATTTTCACCGATTGGGTTATTCTGCCCTCGCTTACCATCGCAGCTTCGTAATCGTATTGAAACATTTTTATCCTGTATGTTGGTAGCACGTCAAGATGTCCGGTTTTATTAGCAAATGAAATGTCCGGTTTGTATCATAAAGTGCATCCCCTACCAGCAACCCAGCGGGGGGATGCACAAGGGGGGCGGCAGCCCCTCTTGTGGGGGGAGCCGCCTGCAGGACGCGTGCCAGCGCAGTTGGCTGGCGCGCGGCATGCCTGCGGCGTGGGGGGAACCATCCCCGCCCCGGCTTGCCCCCGGAGGGGGAAACGGGAAAGGGGGCGTTCAAATTCCGTGCTGCCGCAGGCCATTTCTTCACGCCGCCCGCCTCCCATGTCCCAGCGGTTGTGCTGCCTTACGCCGCTTGGGTTGCGCCGCGGGCAGACTGCCCGGCGTCCACCTGCCCACCTCGTGCGGCCCAAACCGCGCCACCACCGTTCCATCCAGTAGCTCATAAATCCGAACCGTACAGCCCGCCAGGGTATTCCGCCAGCGGCTCTTCTCAATCTGCAGTATGCGGTTGTCCAAGGCGATCGTGTTATCCGCATTCACCCGTCGCTCGTGCTGGATCGAGAACACCCAGCCCAGGTCTTTCCGCCGAGTACGCACAAAGGCGCTGCCCTGGTTTACGGCTGCTACCTTAAATCGGCGATTGAATTCCGCTTGATACTCCTCTCGCAAGAACCGGTTGGCCTCCTCCCTGGTACGGATCTGTCGCACCCGCAACTCCTGCGGCAGCCGGCCTTGCCAGGTCCGGTAGCTGCGCTCCATCCGCCCTCGCGCCTGCGGTGAGTAGGCCGGAATCATCTTGATCCCCAGCTCCTTCAAGGCCCGTCCCAGTTGCGTTACCTGACTCTCGTCCACCTTGCCGCCGGCCTTCGGCGTCACGAAAAAGTGGCTGGCCCGATCGCTGTACAACGCGCAGAACACCCCCTGGCGCTCGATCACTTCCCGCACTGCCGGCATCAGCGTCCGCGTCCCTTCCTCCTCCACCAACTGCGCATAGTAGATCTCGCTCGTCGCATCGTCCATTAGCGTAATCAGATCGTGGTATCGGCCATCCCCAAACCAGGCATGCTTGCTGGCATCGATATGCAGCAGCATCCCCGGCAAAGGCCGGCGCGGGCGCTTGCGCCGATGCTGGCCTCTCCTCCGCTGCTTGCTTACCAGCCCGGCCCCTTGCAGCGCCATCTTCACCCATGTGTAGCTGAGCTCAATGCCATGCTCGTCCACCAACTTTTCGTGAAAATGCCGCACGTTGAAATCGAAGTACTTCTCCCGGTATAGCTGCAGCACTTGCTCGGCCGTCTTGAGAGCTACCCGTTTCGGGCTGGGCCGCCGCTTGCGCCGATCGTACAGTCCGTCGTAGCCGAACTCCTTGTAACGCTCCCGCCAACGCCGCATCGTCCGATCGGAGACCCCGATGATCTCGGCCGCCTCCCACCATTTCAACTTGCCCGCCAGGGCTTTCAAAATCACTTCTTGTACCTTCATCATCCGCTCCATTTCTGCGGATGAGACCATTTGTTCCGGGTTCACTTCCCAGCGTCTCATCCGCGTCAAGCGGACAGATCATGTGCTAATTGATGCGGACAAATCACATGCTAACAACACTGGTATGTCAACCGCTTGATTAAAGATTCCTGCGGGTATATGATGGACGGCTATTGCGCCGTGTGACACGCAGTTCGCCGGTGCACCAAGGCGGGTTGTTACCCGAGCCTTGAGACGGACCGTAATTTGCCTTATTGAAGGGGGCCGATATGCGAAG
>JAFAHH010000633.1 GCA_019237355.1 Acetobacteraceae bacterium
CCCGGAAGAAGCGCCCCCTGTCGGCTCCAGGTCAGGGAACGGCGGCCGGCTTCCTCGTGGCCGGGGTAAGCCCTCATCGAGGCGTCGCCGGGGCGCGCGATTACAGCCTACCGGTCCGGAATCGCTCGACCGCCGTCACCAAGGCGCGCCTCACACCCGGCTCGAGGGCCGAATGGCCCGCGTCGGGCACGATAGTAAGCCGGGCCGAAGGCCAAGCCGTCGCAAGCTCGAACGCGGTGCGCGGTGGGCAGACCACATCGTAACGGCCTTGCACTATTTCTGCAGGAATGTGGCCGATACGGTCCATATGCGCGAGCAAGCCCTCCCGAGGCAGGAACAAGTCGTGCGCGAAATAATGAGCTTCGATGCGAGCAAGACCGAGCGCGGTTCGATCTTGTGCAAAAGAGGCGACCGTATCCGGGCTCGGCAGGAGGGTGCTGCACGACCCTTCGTAGATCGACCAGGCACGGGCGGCCGCCATGTGCACGGCCGGGTCTGGGTGGCTCAGGCGCCGAAGATAATTGCCAAGCAGATCGCCGCGCTCCTCCTCTGGGAGGAACCCGGCAAAAGTCGCATGGGCGTCGGGGAAGAAGGCTGATAAACCAGATAAGAACCACTGCACTTCCTCGGCCCGGCCGAGAAAGACGCCCCGGAGGACGCAGCCAGCGACCCGGTTCGGCCAGGCCTGGGCATAAGCAAGAGCGAGGGTTGAGCCCCAGGAACCACCGAACAGCAACCAGCGGTCAATGCCGAGATGCTGCCGTAGGAGCTCGATGTCGCCGACCAGGTCGGAGGTGGTGTTTTGAACGAGACTGCCCAATGGGCGAGATCGGCCAGCCCCGCGCTGATCGAAAATGACCACTCGCCAGAAGTCGGGGTCGAAAAACCGCCGGTGCACCGCACCAGCCCCCGCGCCAGGGCCGCCATGCAGGAACAGCACCGGGCGACCGCGCAGGTTGCCCACCTGCTCCCAGTACATCACGTGTCCACCTGTGAGCGGGAGATAGCCGGTCTCAAATGGTCCGATTTCGGGAAATAAGTCGCCGCGGGGCATCGGGCAGGAACTTACCAAAAAAACCGGCCGGTGTCAGAGCTCCTCGGCACCTCGGAGGAGCTGCTCCGGCACCAGGACCTTGAGCGAAGTAATCGGAACTGCGAATCGCGCTCTCGGAAGGCAAGCTATAGAGTGTGACGGTTCCGGCCTGAAGCCATTCGTACTCTAGCCCGTGTAGCGAATTGTCATGGCAATCGGCGCTGTCTGGATCGCGTTTGGGGCGCTCGCCGGGCTGACGGCGGTGGCCATGGCGAGTGCCGCCGCCCATGGATTACCGCAGCGGCTTGACCCAACCGCAATGCAATCGGTGCGAAACGCGTTGCAAATGCATGGCTGGCACGCCCTCGCCTTGGTTTTTTGCGGGGTATGGGCCGGAATGCGAGGAGGGGGATTCGTGATTCATGCGGCAGCTCTGGTCTTCCTACTCGGGCTCCTGCTGTTTTGCGGCGCGGCTTATGCTCGAGCGCTGAGCGGAATCCGCCTACCCTCGGCCGGGCCGATTGGGGGACTGCTGTTGATGCTCGGATGGGTGTTGCTCGGCCTTTCCGCTTGGCGGTTCTAGGCTAGGCCGCCCCCGTTTTAGCGGGCGAGGGAATGAGGAGCCACATTGCGACCGCGGCGGCGCAGAGCACCACGACCGTGCTTGTGAGGAATACCGCGCCTAGGCCGGCTGCACTCGCGTCGTCCCGACCGGCGCGCCGACCGCATAGGCGACGTACATCGACCTACCGACCCAGGCCATAACCTTGCCGGTGTGCTGCGGCCCGGCGGCCGCCAGCCCCCACGTCAACGCCCCCGTGACGATGAAGCTCTCCGCCCCGCCTAATAGCCTGCGGCCCAGCAGCAGGATCCCGACTGATGTGGCCGGGGTGCTAACGAAGCGGAGCGAGAAAAGGTAGAGGAGCCCCGAAACGAGCGAAGGCGTAGTGGCCCGACCAAAACCGTGACACCAGATAAGCGGCGAACTGCAAGCCCGACACGAGGCCTACCACGAATGTGCCGAGGCCCAGGCGTTTGATAGACATGAAGCGGGAGCACCCGCAACGCCGAGGCCGATGATGAGGAAGCCCAGTAAGACCACCACAACAGGCGACAGCGCAATCAACACCGGGGGAGTGGCTGCCGACTTGGAAGGGGTCATGGACAAGACCTCTGCCAACGCCGTCGATGATCGTTTCGAGGCAAATTTCATCTCGTGCCAGCCATCCTGGTGAAGCACCGCTTGTCAACCGACATCAGAGGCCAGCGGCGACATCGAAAACTGTGATGTCGTTTGGCAGAACAGCGCTGACGCGACGGCGACCGCGCGTGAGAGGGCGCGGGACTCCCCTCTCGGCCGCTCGCTGGGCGCCGGGGCAGCCATATCAACCGCAGACCGCATCCATCACGTCCATTGATTGAAGGCTGATCGGTCTCCGATAAACTAGCGGCCCGTCCTCCCGGGTTTTCGGCAGTCGTTTGGCTGTCTTGGTGCGCGATGCTGCAACCGAAGGAGAGACTGTATGCAAAGCTTGCTCTCACACGTTCCAGGAGTTGACGATGACCGCTCCCACCCCTGCCGAGACCCACTCAGGCGATCATGGCGTTGACCATGCCACGGACGAATTCGCAGCCCTTATCGAGGGCGTGATCCAGTTCCGGCGGCGCGTCTATCCCGAGCGCCAGGAGCAGTTCCGCCGCCTCGCCTCGGGCCAGCGCCCGCACACCCTGTTCATCACCTGCGCCGACAGCCGGGTCGTGCCGGAGATGATCACCCAGACCGATCCGGGCCAGCTATTCGTCTGCCGCAACATTGGCAATATCGTGCCGGCCTACGGGGAGATGATGGGCGGCGTCTCGGCCATCGTCGAGTATGCCTGCACGGCGCTTGGCGTCTCCCACATCCTGGTCTGCGGCCATTCCGATTGCGGTGCGATGAAGGGGCTGCTCAATCCCGACGACCCCAACCTGCGGCGGATGCCCACAGTGGCGTCGTGGCTGCGCAACGCCGAGGCAGCGCGCGGCGTGGTGGAGGTGACGCGGCCCGATCTGGAGGGTGCAGCCAAGGTTCAGGCCCTTGTCGAGCAGAATGTGCGCTTGCAGATGCAGCACCTGCGCACCCACCCGGCCGTCGCCGCCCGTCTGGCGGAGGGTAGCCTGTCCCTCCACGGCTGGGTCTACAATATCGAGGACGGGACTGTTTCCACGCTCGACGAGGCCGGCGGCGAGCCGGTACCCCTAGACAAGGCGGTCGCTAGCAAGGGGCGGGCGCGGTGATCGTTGAGCAGCGGCTCAAGCTCCCCTGGATCCTGCGCTCTGTTGGTCCGCCGCTGCTTGTACTGCTTGCCTACGACATCGCGGTGACCGTTCTCTTCGTCGTCTATCACCAGCGCTGGATCGGGTTGGATCTGCCGCTCGCTCTACTCGGAAGCACGCTCGCGATCATCGTCGGCCTGCGTAACAACGCGTCCTACGCCCGGTGGTGGGAGGCGCGCACGCTTTGGGGCAGCGCGGTCAACAACTCGCGCTCCCTTGCGCGCGGCGCGATCGCCATGTTGCAGGGGACGCTGGGCGAGGCGCGCGCCACAGCCCTAGTGCACCTGCAGATCGCTTGGGCGCACGCCCTGCGCCTTGCCCTGCGACGGGAGGACCCCTGGAGCGAGCTGGAACAGTTGCTGCCCGCGGACGTGCTGCGCCGGGTGCGCGGGGCCGCCAATGTCCCGACCGCACTTCAGGCTGAGATGGGGCGGCTGCTATCCGAGGCGGATCAAGCAGGTGGGCTTGCTTCCGTGCGGCTCGCAGCCCTGGATCGGACGCTCACCGAGTTGGCGAACGCGCAGGGCGGGCTGGAGCGGATCAAGAACACTCCTCTGCCGCGCCAGTTCGATTGGTTCCCGCGGATCTTCATCTCCGTTTACTCCCTGCTGTTGCCGCTCGGCCTCGTGAATGATCTCGGTCCCGCAACCCCGATCGGCTCGACGGTGATCAGCTTCGCTTTCTACGTCCTCGACCAGATCGGGCGGGATCTGGAGAACCCCTTCGAGGGTACGCCCCATGACGTGCCGATGTCGGCCATCACGCGCACGATCGAGATCGACCTGCGGCAGATGCTGCGTGAGCGCGAGACGCCGCAGCCGCTTGCCCCGGTGCACGGTGTGCTCTGGTAGCCGGCGCAGGCCGCGACCGATGACAAAGGCTGTGTGTCCAATGCCCTTGGGCCCGCGTCGGCCAGGCGCTGCCGCCGGGTTGGGCGTTGACGAAACCAGGCAATTCCGGTCGGCAAGGCCGCCGCTCAGCAGGAGGAGCAGGAAAGCCGCGGCGAGTGCTAGCTAGTCTCAGACCAAGGCGCCCGTGCCTTCGGGCGATTGGCGGTGACGATCACTGGAGGTTTCGAGGTCATTATCGATAAGGATTTGCTGCCCGCCGTGGTTGTTCAATGAGGACGGCCGCAACCCTGCTCTGCCGAGCAAAAAGGCCCGCCAAGGCAGGCCAGTTTGCTCAGGAGAACGTGCGCCTGCAGCGGATTCGCTTCCCGTGACTGCAGGCGTGGTCAGAATGCGCGCCGCGCCCCGAGTCTGGCAAAAGGCCTTCGATGAATGAATCGCGTCCGCCTTTAATCGGCCTTTTGCTTTTCTGGACCGTAGTCCTGCGAGCACGCTCGGAGCAGAGCAAACCCGAACGGGGTCGGCCAAATCTTGGTGCCATATTCATCCGGGGGGACCAGACAACCCAGCTTGTAAAGATGTCCAGCCGAAACGTTAATGTCTTCGTCCTTGAGCCCGCATTCCAGTGCTCCGTAGTGGGCTCCTTCGAAAAGCGCCTCGTCAAGGCCGTCCTCGACATCTCCGATCCAACGGAGTCTGTC
>JAFAHH010000131.1 GCA_019237355.1 Acetobacteraceae bacterium
AGGCCGAGAGCGGCCAGAGGTGCAGAAGCGCGGTCCGGCGGATAACTGGCTCGGCGTGCAGATGCAGACCATGGAAAACCAGCAGCACCGCAAGCGTCACACCCGCTAGAGTCCAACCTTGCAATCGGGCTGGCCTGGTTCCTGCGAAGTACTCAAGCGCGACCGCGCCAGCGACGCCGACGAGGGCGCCGATAATCACCTCCTCGATAGTGTGCATCCCAAGCGTCACTCGCGTGATCCCAATGATCAGCGCGAGCGCTGCCGCTATTAGGCTGGCAGTCAAGCGGCCGGCCCCTAGCGCAAGCAAGCCCCCATAGACCACCGCGGCGGCCGCGGTGTGTCCGCTTGGGGTACGGATATGCGAAAAGCCCAGGCTTGGGCCACAGGCCGTAAAGAAAAGCTTCAAAACAAGCATAGCTGCAGAGACGCAAAGCGTGCACGAGACCCAAGCGATCAACCCCCGCCACCAACGCCGTGCTGCCAAAATGGCGGCAATCGCCAACATCAGCGGCAAGATGACGGCCTGGTCGGCAGTATCGGTTAGAAAGGTCATGTGAACTGAAGCCTGCTCGCGCTACTGCGGAGCAGAGCCCTTTTACCTCCGGTGACGTATGAGTGACCTGCTCGGGCCTTATATTAGCGGGGCCCCGTTACGGAAGTATTTTTGTGAGCCAGGCTGTTGCGTAGCTGCGGCATGCGGCTCTCGCGAGCCCACGTCCCTGGCGGGTCAGCGCCATATGTTTCAGTTGCGTAACATTATGGGCGCGCCGCACCGCGGGCCGCTCAGCCCGGTTCAGCTCGGCGCCAGGGCCCACCCGGTGACGGGTCAGCCCCGGCGTTGATCGAAGTCCCGCTCCCCAGCCCCAGCACCGGAGTGGGAGCGGGTCAGGGCCGGGACCCCAATCCCGGGCCCCCATCTTGCGCCGCAAAATGGGACCCGGTGCTTGCGAATTGCGAACCCGGAACCGCGCCTGCCCCAACGGGAGAAGCGAAGCCTGACCCAAGGGGCGGAGCGGGCCGAGATTCCGCCGGCGAAGCTGGTGGAATAGCCCGCCGAGGGGCATGCACAGGTCCCGCCGCGGCGGGGACTGCCGTATCACCCAGGCCGACCCTGTCGGCAGGCAAGACCGACCGCCCGCGACGCGTCGCCCCCAGCTCCGGACCCAGCGGAATCGCCAGCATCCGGCACAATGGCCGCAGGATCCGTCCCGCCTGCGGCGCCGAAGCAAGCAGCGCCGCCATCTCCGGGTCGGCCAGCAAATACTGCAACTGACTGCCATAGACCGCCGACCCCGGCACAAGCCGGATCAGCCAGCCGAAGCAACCTGGCAGCCGAGGCGGAGGTAGGCCCTCCAGCCGGGGCAATTCAAGACCGGCACCCTCCCCGCGCGGCGCCGGCGCCGGCGGAAGCCGGCCGGCGCGGACCGCCTCTACCAGCTTCTCAAACCGGGAAGCCAGCCGGCCCAGCCGCGCCCAGGCCAGAAAAAGCACCTCAACAGCCGACCGGTCCTTGGCCATATGCGCAGCCAGCAGCCCGCGTAGCCCGGCTATGATGAGGGCCATGCGATCCGAAAGGCTTGGGAGGGGAGGAGGGGTCCAGGACACGAACACAACCAGAACATAACCGGTGGTTGCCTGTCAAGACGAAAATTTCTCCCGGCAAGATGTCGGCCATCATGGCTTTGGGTACAGAACCCGGGCCTTCCCGGCACCGGTCCATAAATTTCCGCACAGACGCGAGTCGATCGCGAGCATCGCTGCGAAGATAGCCGTTGCGCTCACATTACGCTGGAATTCCGAGCAGCCACAGCACCCAGCATCAAAAACCCGGCGCCGAGGAGCTCTAGCTAGGCTGGACGGTTCGGGCGCCTCAGAGATGGGCGTGGCGAGAAAACTGCGCCGTCCTGTGGCGTCGTTGAATCGCCCGACGATCTGTCCGGCATCATTGACACCTTGCAACAAGAAGAAAGCTGCAGGGAAGTCGATAGTGGTGAAGGCCCCGTCAGTGTCCCGGGCGGGTCGATTTGGGTGACGGTGTAACCCGCGGCATCGGCCGAACAGGTCACAGCGCACAGTGCAGCACTGGCTACGGTTGCCGTTAGGATTGTCTTACGCATCGGGCCGTTCCATAATCATAGGATCCTTGCATCGGTTCCCCGGCTCCTGGGTCTGAGGCAATCGAGTCTATCGATGTCTCAAGGCGGGCGGGAGTTAAAGCCGTGGAGCATTCAGCCGGGCTTCTACGGCCATCTAACACACTCTGGGGTAGGCCTGTCGAGCAGAATCGGGCCGAGTTGGAGGAGGAGGCCAGGAGGGGGTGAGACCGGATAGTTGGCTACCAGCAGGCAGGAATGAGTCAAGTAACTGACGGGGCTAGATGAGCGAAGATTTGAACCTTTTGCGAACGATCGTTAGAGGAATCGGAAGAGCACCGTCGGCCGGGAATGCTAGTTCGGAGACTACGGAATTTGTTTTCGCACGTCCGATTACGAGCTCTGGCGAGCTAGTCGGAATCGGACGGAATGGCGTGGCGGCCGCCAATAAGCTCGCCCATTCTCTGGCGAATGCCAGACCCCAGTATCGCCGCGGCGCCAATTACTGGAACCTCGCAAAAGCGGATTATGTACGCTTGCATTGAACGATTCACGGGGCGAGCAGCCGAGTCAGTCGAAAGCGCGGACCTTTCGATCGTTGAAAAAGCCGTGTCCGACTGGTTCACGGCGAACGTGAAGCGCCGCACTTATTTCGTGCCATGTGCGATTATTCCCGACTATCCTTCGCTTGCCCATGCACGTCCATTTGCTATAGGGCCGGTGACGTTCTCCCATTTGCAGGACTTTCTGAAAGACAAGGTAATTACCGCGCAGAATCCGAACGATCATAGGGTCTATGGACCGATGTTTCAGGCGATCAGCGCGCGATCTGCAACGTGGATTGCTGAAGTTGAGATCGATGGCTCCGAGGAGACTCGCGCCTCGGAAATCGCCGATCTCGCGATCGACGTCGCGCTGGTGGGAATTCAACTAATTATTCCGCTTCGCTATTCCCGCGATGCAGCGCGGATAACCGGTCGCACAAGCCCGCCCTGGGTCGGCAGCATCCATAAGAATGGGGCGCATATAAACACCGCGATTCAACGCCGCGACCCTGGATTCGGCTTTTCTGGCCAGGCGTTTGACCATTTCCTATCTGAAAATGCTGTCATTCTCGAATCAGTCGGCAGACGTGTAGGCGCTTACGTTAGCGGTCATGCAAGACTCGGAAAGATAGAGCAGTCGTGGTGCGATGCTGCCTATTGGATTCATGAGGGACTGGCAGAGCCGCTTGATACCATTGCCGTAGCAAAGCTGGAGACAGCGATCGAGACGCTGCACGAAGCCAGCAAAACTAGCGGCAGCAAGCAACGCCTCCTTCAGGCGATAGAGTATTTTTACGGACGGAAAGAAAACGACTATCTGGCAACCGACCCGCCAATAACGGTGCGTAAATATGTAAAGAATATCGTCGAAGACCGGTCAAAGATACTCCATGGCACATCCTCCACGTTGACAGAAAATTTCAGCATATCCAGAGGCAATATCGAGCCCTTAAGCCTCGGCCTGCTGCGACGCTACAGTTTTGCTCTCGACAAATACAGTGAGCAGGCGACAGCAGAAGATAAGATAGAGGCATTCCTCGACTGGATTAAACAACAGCCTCAGCCGCGGGCCGACTCGACCCCGCCCCCTAACCCCTTTGAGACTGCGGCCAGCTTATCGCCCGACCAGCTGGCGGCAATTCATTATACGTTCGGAATCCGCTACGTCGTAGGGCACAGGATTGACCTTCGCCGCACGGTCCGCTCCCGTGCGGGCGGCAATGAGGACCCGAGGCCGACGCCTCAGCCCGTTTTCCCCCTGCGCAGGTTTGGTCACCCACTCGGCAGCGTCCCCAACGCTGAGAAGGCTGAAAATGCGAAGCTTGCACGCCATGCGCAAATTCACCTGCGAAATATAGACTCGTCCAAAAAAATATGCAGATTAATTGCAGCGGAAGCCACTTCCATCCTACCGTCAGAATGATAATCTATGACAGGATCTAGCGAGCGGCGAATTTCGGAGTTGGTGCAACGCATCACGACCGCTTCGCGCGTGATCGAAAGGGAGGACGCTATGACACGCTTCGCGATCGCGGCGATTGCGACGCTGGGTCTTGTGCTTGCAGCCGCGCCCGGTGCCCGCGCCCAAAACAAATCCTGCAGCACAACCATGACCGGCAGTGTCGTCCATGGCAACCTTGTTGTACCGCCGAACTCCACCTGCACACTAAACAGCACGACGGTGGACGGAAACGTTGCGGTCGGGTCGGGCGCCACGCTCCAGGTCAACGACGGCGTGACCATCGGCGGCAACATCGATACCGGGGCGTGTCATTTAGTAACGCTGACCGGTAATGCAATCTTTGTCGGAGGAAATGTTTCTATCAGGGAGTGTTCCGGGCCAAATGGCTACCGGGCCGGGAGCGGCTTCATAATCGGCACCAGCCCAAGTCTACAGATCGCCGGCAATTTCGTCTGCCAGAACAATGACTCCCCATGCGTGATCAGTGGCGGCCGGATAGGCGGCAACGCCTGGTTCGTCAATATGAGCGGAGGGGCTCAAGTCCTCGGCGCCGAAATCGGCGGCAATCTGTTGGTCAGCGACAATGGTACTGCTACAGCCGGCGGCAGCACTCAAGCTGCCGTGGTCACGAACAGCACGGTCTACGGCAACGTCAAGGTGTTTAACAATAGCGGTCCTAGCGCGCAGGTCGTAGGCGGCAACGTCATCTACGGCAATCTGTTCTGTCAAGACAATACGCCGGACGTTAACGCCGACAACGATGGTCCCAGCACCGTCGGCGGCAATAAACTAGGCCAATGTGCTGGTCTTTAAGGGAGCTAGCTGGGCGGCTATTTAAAGCCAATCGCCGCGCGGCTCAGCGACTTACGCCGCAGTCCCTCCCACCGTCAGCCCATCCAGCAGCAGAGTTGGCTGGCCAACCCCCACCGGCACCCCCTGCCCATTCTTGCCGCACGTGCCAATACCGGGATCGAGCGCCATATCGGTCCCAACCATCCGCACCCGGGTGAGCGCATCCGGCCCATTACC
>JAFAHH010000254.1 GCA_019237355.1 Acetobacteraceae bacterium
GATCGCCATGAAGCTTGAGCAAGGAGACCGGCTCATCGGGGTGGTGACATGCCGGGAGGGCGATGATCTGCTGCTCGCGACGCGCCTCGGCCGATGCATCCGGTTCCAGATTTCCGATGAAAGCCTGCGGGGATTTGCTGGCCGCGAAAGCTCGGGCGTACGTGGAATCCGGCTGACGCGCGGCGATGAGGTCATGAGCCTTTCGGTGCTGCGCCACGTGGAGGCGAGTACTGAGGAGCGGGCCGCCTATCTCAAATTGTCCGCCGCTAAGCGCCGTAGCAACGGCGAGGAGGACAGCGACGGCCCGGCCGAACTCGAAGAGGCAACCGCGGAAATCGCTCTTCCGCCCGAGCGTGCATCCGAGTTGGCCGCTGCAGAGGAATTCCTCCTCAGCGTCACCGATGCTGGCTATGGAAAGCGATCGTCCGCGTACGAGTACCGTGTGACCGGAAGAGGTGGGCAGGGCCTCACAAACATCGTGCTAGGCGGCCGCAATGGACGCGCGGTGGTCACCACGTTCCCGGTGCGTAGCGGCGATCACGTGATGCTCATCACTGATGCCGGCCGGCTGATCCGGACTCCGGCAGACCAAGTTCGCCTAACCGGCCGCCAAGCGATGGGGGTTATGCTCTTCCGAGTCCAACCTGGCGAACACGTTACCAGCGTGTTCCCAGTGATGGAGGATGTCGCCGAAGAAACCGTGTTAGAGAATGGGGGGAATGATCCGAACCTAGACAGCGAGGCTCCAGAGCGAGGCGGTGATGGGTAAGCGAATTGGCATCTACCCCGGGACGTTCGATCCTATCACCAACGGCCATCTCGACATCATTTTACGCGCCTCACGCATTTTGGATCGGCTTGTGATCGGGGTGGCCGTGAACACAGGCAAGGCGCCACTCTTTCCGCTTGAGGAACGCGTCGAGTTGGTGCAGTCCGAAGTTGCCGCAATTAGCGCCAAAACTGGAACGAAGATCCAGGTGGTGCCTTTGGAATCGTTGCTTGTTGAGTTTGCGCGTAAGCACGGTGCTTCGGTGATCGTCCGTGGCCTGCGCGTGGTCGCCGATTTCGACTATGAATTTCAAATGGCAGGAATGAATTACCGGCTTGACCCTAGCGTGGAAACGGTTTTCTTGATGGCGAGCGAGCGCCACCAATTCATCGCTTCGCGGCTGGTCAAGGAAATCGCTCTGCTCGGAGGCGATATTTCTTCGTTCGTCCCACCTCTGGCGCTGGAGCGGACACGAGCACGGCTGGGACACTGATTCTGGGGAGTATGGATGCACCGGCGCACCCTAATTGCGGCCTCCGCTATTGGAGTTCTCATGAGTGAAACTGCTTCGACTCAAGCCAAACTTGACCCCGAAAATACTCTCTATATGGACCTTAAGGACGGGCGGGTTGTTATTGAGCTCTTGCCTTCCCTGGCTCCCAAGCACGTGGAGCGGGTAAAGGTGCTAACGCGGCAAGGCTTCTACGATGGAACCGTCTTTCACCGGGTGATCGAAGGCTTTATGGCGCAGGGTGGCGACCCGACGGGCACGGGCCGGGGCGGATCCGATCTGCCTGATTTGCCGGCTGAGTTCAGCCGGAATGCCCATTTTTTGCGTGGCACAGTTGGGGCAGCCCGAACAGCCGACCCGAATAGCGCAAATAGTCAATTTTTTATTTGCTTCGCCCCGGCGCCATCCCTCGATGGGCAATACACGATTTGGGGCCGGGTGGTCCAAGGCATGGAATATGTCGACCACATTGAGCGCGGAACGGGAGCGAACGGGATAGTGCAGAACCCGGATCGGATTGTCCGGATGCGGGTCGCCGGGGACGCCCAGGGTGGCTGATTTTCAGCCGCTCTCTTTGGGCATAGATAGCTCCGAGAGCCCGTAGCTCAGTCGGTAGAGCACGAGACTTTTAATCTTGGGGTCGTGGGTTCGATTCCCACCGGGCTCACCAACCTTAACAGACTGAGAATAATGCGATTTTTCGCTTTAGCTGTTTAGTCGCGCGGAGCCAGCGCCCTTTGTAAACAGGACATTGACAGGACGTAGAGCGTTAAAACCATACAGTGCATGAAGTCACGATTCAGGGCCGGGCCATACGCCCCTGAGACCCTACGCCGCCAACCACGAGCCCCGATTCCACGCCAGCCTAAGGCGGCGCGCATATCGGTCCGGCTTCGGCTCAGATCCCGGTGCCGAGGCTACCCATGGCCTGCTCATGCAGGCGTACCGCACTTCATCCGGCGCATGATCTTCGGCATCCGTGTCCACATCCTCGGGCCTGTCAGGATCGTGCTGCAGTGCCGGCAAGGTGCGGATGAGATCCGTGCACGTGGCGAACACGAATAAGGCGGGCTTCTCGCCATCGCCCTTCAGCCGTGCCCGCACCTGATCCCAGCCACCCATCGCACCTGCGCCTGCAACGCGCTTGTTGTCCGCTGGCCGAAATATCACGCCCGTGCGCGCCATCCGTTGGGCGATCGACGGGCCGCCATCTTCGGCGAAGATCGCCGGATCGGCCACGCCGCTCATGCGGCGGCCGCCGGGCAGGTCGCCCTTTTCACGCTGTAGAATCCCGGCTGCCACTTCCTCGGCTGGCATCCGCAATCCAACATTGGGCGCGCTGGCGCCATACCATTCGCGATATCGGATCAGCGCGCCGCGGGGAAATTCGGGCAGCTCACCGTCGGATACAGCCCACCACCCAACACTGAACGGTCGTGCGCTGCCCCAATCGAGCGAACGGAACCGATGCCAATAGCGCGGCAGGGTGCGCGGCTGCACCACGTGGCGCTCGAGGCTGAACTCCGGAAAGAATGCGCCCGAGACAACACTCCAGTCGCCCTCGAGCCAGGCGCGCACCAGATCAGGTGAGCCAACTTGCCGCAGCTGCGCCACGTATTCGGGGCCAAGGTGGCGGTTATCCGATACGCGCGAGGGGATGTAGACCCGCTCAAGGCCGGTTTCGGGATCGCGGATGACCTCCCAACCCCGCGGCGCTGGATCGATGTAGCGGGCCTTCAGCCACTGGTGCCCAGGGCCGCCAGGGTTGCCCGTAAGCCTTATCCG
>JAFAHH010000281.1 GCA_019237355.1 Acetobacteraceae bacterium
GCTCGGCATCCGGTTCGTGTCTCTCTGCATGATCGGGCCGGATGTGGAAGACTTCCGGCATATCAGCGAAGCCGCCGATGCCGGGGACCTACAGCCCGACCGGATGATGCTCGTCATGAACGAGGGCGTGGTCCGCCAGGGACAGAACCCCATCGGCGCATTCGCGGGCGCCCGCCCGTTTACTCACTGCCGGATGACCGCCGCCCGTTTACTCACAACAGGCCGCCCGTTTTCTCACAATAGCCTGCGCCAACCCTTTGATTAAGAAGTGGATTTTGGCCCTGAATTTATGAACTGAAGAAGAAATTGAACTTTTGCGCTGTGGATACCGAGCACCTGTGGATAACCGGACAAACCCAGCGCCAGCCAGCCAAAGCGGAGCGCCCTGCGGGCGCAACCACATGGCGGCGCCCTGACGGGCGCAAGAAAGCAAGCAAGGGGCTGACAACAAGGCGCGGCTCCCCGATCCGGGCGCCCCATCACGCGGCACCTCATGAGGTGCGGCAGAAGCAAGGCGCCTTGAACAAGGTGCGGTTCCGGCAGCCCGTCCCAAACATGCCGTTTCCGGACGCGCAGAAGGCCGCTGGGCGGCTTGTAGGCCCGAGGCTTGTAGGCCCCCCCGAGGGCAGCCAAGCTGGAAAGACCGCCCAGCAGGGCTCAGGACGGGGCAGAAAGGTCGTCCTCTCGCTACCTGGCTCCATAGGCCCAGCGCCAGACCACGGATATTCCCGCAGCTCTAACCGGGGTTATTACTTCGGCGCTGTGGCCCCTGGGTTTTGAAATTGCTCTCCCCCGGTCGGATTGCTCGGTGGGGCAGAGCTGTGGCCAGCAGGAGCTGTTCCGCCCGTGCCCTGCCTAGCGGGGCTGCCGGTCGGCTGCGCTGGAGGGGTTGTGGGTTTCTTTGATGACGTTCCGGGTGCAGACATTGCACCGCCACCTGGTGTCGCCGGCGGGAGGGGCTGGGTGTTGCCCTGCGCCAGCGCCGAGCCCGCGCCCAAGACGCAACCGAGGGCGACCATAAAAATGGGCTTCATGGGTGATCTCCATTGTGCGGCTTGAAATTCTAAACGCGGGTGGCGCGATCGGTTTTGCAGGCAGGCGCTACGTCTTCCTAGAACTGGCCCGCTTCGGCGGGCCTTTTTTGCTGCAGAGCAGATGCGGGAAGCGGCGCCTAGAACGCAACCCTGGCCAGCAAGAGAATGGCGCCAAGCGCGATAAGCACAAAGCCAGGCCAATTCGCTTTCAGGCCCAAGCCGGCACCAGGCCGCTGGGGTTCCAAAGTAGCACCCGATGAACGAGTTTGTTTCGCCTCGCTCAGTCGGCCTCGCCGGATAGCTTGGATCGCCATAAAGATCACTCCACACACGATCAGGAGTGCACCAATCCAAACGACCAGCATCCTCGCCTCCCCCTCTGTTCCCGGCTTCCGCTCCGGAGCAAAGCAAGAATTGCGCTTGAAATGGGAGCGGCTGGGCAGACCCCGTTGCAAACATGCCATTTCCGGGCGCGCGGAGCGCTGCTGGGCGGCTTGTAGCGTTCGGGGGTAGGCGACTAGCGGCCAAGCTGGGTCAGAAGGATAAGGCGGTTCCGTGCGTTCGCAGAAATTTCGGTTCAGGACCGGAACGCCTCGTATCGTCCTTGTCACGCCATCGCTTGATAGCTTGGGCCAGCTATGATAACGTATATGCAACAGCTCAGGCTACGCTCGAGCCATTGCCTAGGCAGCCTTGATGCGGCGCCGATATACCCCCGTAGCGGCGCCGCTTTTGTCGTCGTAGCGCCGCCGGCGCGCCAGGGGTGTTCCCCGGCTCGATGTCATCTGACCGCCATGCCCATGACACGTCGGGAGCGACATCATGGGCGGCGCCACGGATGACGGCATGGGCGAGACCCGCCGGACCGGCTCATACAGCTGGATGCCGACCTCGAGCAGCACCAGCAGAGCCAGGCGATGATCATGGATTAGGGTGTAGAAATCGACAAGTATGCAACCGCCAGCCGATTAGCCAGTATGCCCGCAACGCCGCGCTCTTTGAGGCCGTTCACCACGCCGAGCGA
>JAFAHH010000405.1 GCA_019237355.1 Acetobacteraceae bacterium
GCGGATGAGCAGCACGCCGTCCGGCCTGACCACACGCGTCCCCGTCCTCCGCCAGGCTCGCGCCGTGCTCGCGGCCGTCAAGGACGCTGCGCGCCGCTCCGCGATGGCCGCTGTGCGGCCCTCCTTGACCGCCGCTACGCGCGACGCCGTTCAGCAGGAGGCCGGGACGAAGAAACTGCCCTCATCTGCCAAACCAAGAAACTTGCGCAAATTTCCGACGCCGCACGGCCGCAGCGACATTTCTATCGGGGAGAAATCGTGACTTTTCAATCGGGCACCAACACCATCGCGGGTGGGTGGTGCAACCCTTTGCCGGTCCCGGTTGCTATACGCCCATGGCGCCGACGTCCCCCGACGATGCCCAGGCCCATGCGAGCGCCCGCCAAAGACTTCGGTCGGCACGGCTCAGCATGCAGCTCTCTACCCTCGCCGTGGAACAGGCCAGAGAGGCAATTGCCCGATCGCAAACGGTCCTCGACCGATCTCGGCACCTGCTTCAGGACCCGGTGTATCCGTTCGAGGCCAAAAGGCCGCTCTGATGGCTAACGGCGCGGGTGGGCGGTGCAACTGACCGTCGGGGCTACGCCCTGCTTCAGCGAGTCTTGCGGCTGGCGGCCACGGTCTTGGAATTTCGTGTTTGCTAGAACCGAGGCGCCAGCGTTGGGCGATTTCTGGTTCGGAATTCGCCGTAGCCGTTCTTCTTCGCCTTTTCGAACTCGGGGCTTTGCAGAGTAATTTGCTCGTTTCCGATGGTCTGCAAAAAGGCAGAGCCGCTTAATGTCTGCTTGGCAGCCGCCCCCTTCAGTCCCCAGGTGAGGAGGGCGTCGTCATCATCCGGCTTGCGGTATTTTGCGAACAGCGCCTTTCTGAATTCGTCCCTTGGCGGCGCATTGAACTTCCGCTCCACGTCTCATACTTGAACTCGATCTTATAGACGGCCATTCGCTTGGGATGCTCTGGCAAGTCTTCAATTAAGTTAACCGTCTCATCGAAACCTTCTCCCCAGGCGTAAATCGTGCTTACGCAGTCGTTGCCCTGATATTCCCCTGCGCACGGACCGGCGATCACGTTGAAACGCTTGAATAGGCCGATCGCTTCTAGCGCCGTCTTCGCTTCCGGAGGCGGCGATGGCTGTGGCGGCCCCGAAGACGGCGAGGATGGAGGTTCTGGAGACGTCGGGCGGGGGAGCTGATACCCCTAGCGATGCACAGCCGACGTTGCTTCTACGTTCTAGGCCATAGCTCATTCGATACGTTCTGACCCACCGACACTCACCCTGTTTGCCGGCGAGGTTTAGGAACTCCCGGAGCTTCGTGCGCGATCAGCCAACGCTACCCTCGTCAATTATGAAATTGCCCCGGCTGTCGGCTCGATCCGGCAAGCCTTCCCCCGACGCGAAACAGTGTGACAGGGTGGCCAACGCCGTATCGCGACGCGGCGATTCGCAGAGGAACCGCGTAACCCAGAACCCAAAAATGCCGAAGCCCGCCTGAGGGGCGGGCCGCGAACATCCGGCCGAGGCCGGGAAACTCTGGAGCTGACACTCGGAGCATTCCCCAAATCAGGCCCGCTCCGCAAGCCCTGTCTTGCCACGGGTGTTTGAGAGCGGTCGTGTCCGATGAGGTGCGTCATGCAGCGATTCTACTGCGCGATAGCGCCGCGCCGGAATCCCGCTGCAGCTCAGTTTTCACACGATCTGCAAGAAATTCGCAGCAGGAGCCGACTTAACAGAAAGGAATCGGAATGCGCTCTAGTCGAGCTCTGACACGCCCTCGTCCCAGCGAAACGTTGACCGCTGCGTATCGCGCAACGGGTGTTGATTGCCTGCATCATCGGCGGCTGCTTCGCCAGGCAGGCGCGATTGCCGGATCGGGACCGAGAGATTCGCGCGCTTCGTATTCAGCGCCAGGGCATGCGGCAAACTGCGCAACCGCGCGGTGTCACGCGCGTTTTACAGGCGGTTTTTCCCCATTTGGTGACCCTCAGCGGCCTCGGACCATCCGGGGCCGTCCTCTTTTGGCGGATTCGCATTCCCCGCCCCGAGGGGCCATGTTCTCCGGGCTGTGGCGGCCATCTCAGTTGTCCGGATTACCTCTGTAGTCACGACACGCCAGTTTGGCATCGCGGTCGGTGAGGCGCTGCTCAGTGATGGCGTGCGCGCCCGGTTTCGAGTGCTGTCCCGCCAGCCGTGCTGCACCGTCCGTCTCCTGACCCCCTCCCCCCTTCCCGAGCAGCAGGCGGCCGTCGAGGCGTGGTTGGAGCGAAATGGGAAGCAGCCGACACCTGAGCACCGCCCCGTACGCTGGCCGACGCCGCGAATCAGCCTCAAGGCGCACGTGTCGGTCCAGGCGTATTGCAAGCATTGCACCCACGTCGCCGCGCTCGACCTGGAGACCCTGATCCGCGTCGGACACGGCGACACGCCGCTCCTGGAGCTGCCGCTGCGGTGCGAGCAATGCCGGTAATTTGGGCACACCCTCGTGGTCAGGGGGCAGAGCTGGGCGGGCGGTAGCCCATGGGGTATCCGTAACCCCCAGCTGGATTCAAAGAAGTGCTCGGTCTCAATCGAACTCGATCAGAATACGTACCTGAGCATCATTCCCATTCTGCGGCACTCAGGAACCTTTAACAAAGACATATCCCAGCAGCGTCGCCTTGCCGTGCGGCGTGGCGGTGCGCCAGCCCCAGCTCCGGACCCGCTCCGGATCCGCGTGGACAGCGCGGTCGGGCCTTCGGAGCGGCGCAGTCTCTTGCTCGGGTCGAAAAACTGGAGAGGCCCGCAAATGATCTGCTGACCGAATTGGATTAGGGAGCGTCCAGAGCTGAGGGAATTCTCGATGACGCAATCTCGCAGGCGAAGCAACGGCTCGCTCAGACCTGACCCGTTTGCGGAGGAAGCGGATGACGGCTATTCCTGGTTTCGCTGTGACGGTTCGCA
>JAFAHH010000516.1 GCA_019237355.1 Acetobacteraceae bacterium
GCCGGCTTGATCGGTGGCGTTGCACAGGCCCTGGAAATGCTACGCAGGCCCGAAGACATACCTCGTTCCCCGGAGGGAACCACGATCCCCAACAACGAGTCCGTCGTCCCGGCAGTGGAGCCTGCTGGGCCATGGAAGGCGTAATGGAAGATGGCCACTGGTGGCTGCTCGGGGGGGTGGCGGGCCTGATCACCGAGGCGCTACTGCCCGGCTTCTTCCTGCTATGGCTCGGATTAGCCGCCATTTGCACCGGGATTGTGACGCTGCTCCTGGGAGTGCCATTCGAGTGGCAGGTCGTGAGTTACGTCTGTTTCGCGTCAGCCGCGGTTACTGCTGGTCTGAAATTGCAGGTAAGTCCTCATCGAAGGCTCAATACCCCAACATCGGGGTTGGTCGGACGAAAAGCGACGGCGCTGACCTTCGACGGGCCAGACGGCCGCGTCAGACTCGGCGATAGCGACTGGCCAGCACGGCTTGTTGGGAAGGCGGCGGTAACGACGGGAGCGTCGTTGCGTGTGGTTGGTGTCGACGGGACGCTGCTGCTGGTGGAACCGGACGAGGTCCGGTGAGGGGCCGCCTTAACGTTCTGCGTGGAACAGGCCGCGACGAAGGCGGCGATCCGGACGCTTGAAGCGGACGGTCCGAAAGCCTAGCGACCGCAGCATCGCTTCCAGACAGGCTCGATTGGGCGCCCACCAATTTGTCGGGTCACCGTCGAGCTCCTTGCCCGGGTAGAACCGCATAAACGGCCGACTGCTGAACGGGGCGATGATACGGCTTTCCACGACCAGCACTTCCTTCGCTAGCCGTGCGACTTGTTCAAGGGCGAGTAATGGATGGCGCAGGTGATACAGCACGCCGCAGAACAGCACGACGTCGAAAGTTCCGATCCGGTCGGGCGTCAAATCGGAAAGGTCGGCATCCATCACTTCGATCTGCGGAGCGAGATGCGTACGTGCGAGATCGAAACACCGTCGGTCGCCCCAGCTTCCGGGTGCCCAGGCGAAGTGGTCTGTCGCGAGTACGCGCCCGGCACCGCGTCGCGCCGCCTCTATCGAGTAGGCGCCGTCCCAGCAACCGATGTCGAGAACGCTTTTGCCCACGATGGGCCGATCGAAGATCAGCCGTGACATGCGCCGGATCTTCGAGGCTTTGATCCAACCCGGCGAGATGATCCCATCCCCGAAGTCGATCTGATGGAACCAACGAAGCGACTCCACCTGTCGCCGGAGCGCGTTCTTGTCGGAAATGTCCATGCGGTAAGCCGTAGGCTCCAAACGATCGATGTTCAGAAAGCCACGGTTCCAAAGATAGCGCGGAGTATCGCGTAAAGCAGACCCCCCACCAGGAAACCGACCAGCGTGCCGTTCACGCGCACGTACTGAAGGTCCTTGCCGACACGCAGCTCCAATCTCTCAGTGATCGTCACTGTATCCCAGTTCGACACCACGTTGGCGATGAATTGCGAGAGGTTCTCGCGGGCTGAAGGCAGCAGGCTGGCAATCATCGTCTCTGTCGCCCTCTGCACTCGCGCTCGGGCACCTTGGTCTGTCGCAAGCATCACCCCTAGATTGGCAAGGCCGCCTTCAATCAACTGGACCGTGCGGCCGGACGGGTTGGCCGCCTCTGTTTCCAGCGCAACCCGCAAACGCGTCCAGACGTCCCACAACCATGCCTGAACCGTTTCGTGCATTACGAACCGCCGGAGAGCCGCGCCGATCTCGGCAGCCCTTTGTGGGTCGCTTTCCATGCGCTCAATTTCTCTCCGGACCCACTCGTCGAACGCTTCGCGTATTTCCGATCCCTCGGGATTCATGCGGTCGAGTTCGGCATTCAGCGCCGCCAGGACGCGTCGCGCGACCGTGGCCCCCACCACCCAGCCGACAATCCGGCCCCCTTGCTCGCGTACTCGCTCCTCCACTGCGCGCTGGATCGCTTCCTCCCGCTCGGCGAGGCCTGTCTTGAGCGCACTGAGGATGAACCCGAGCACTTCCTGGTGCCGGCCGCCCTCCACAAGCCCGCGCAGCGCCCGAGCAAGCACGCGGCCACCGCCCTCGCCCCCGACGAGCCTGGGAATGAGGCGGTTCAGCAGCCGGCGCGCCCGCCCATCTTCGACGCTTGCGAGGACGCGGGGAATCATGGCGGCCAGCGCTTCCGCAGCCGGCCGCGCCGAGGCTGGATTGGCAAGAAAGCGGTGCAGGATTCCCGGGACGTCCAGGCGTTCGACGACCCGACCGACCTCCTCCTGCGTAACTACATAATTCGCGACAAAGCGTCCAAGCGCCCGTCCCAGCCTTTCCTTTTGCCTCGGTAGGATTGCCGTGTG
>JAFAHH010000607.1 GCA_019237355.1 Acetobacteraceae bacterium
GCGGATGAGATGGGCTCAAGCCACGGGTTTCGCACGGAAATTGTCTACGCTGACCACCAAAACAAGCCCGATGTCGGGGCCAGCATCGCGCGGCAATGGTACGACCAGGGTGTCGATTTGGTTATCGACGTCCCGACCTCCTCGGTCGCTTTGGCCGTGCAAAACGTCGCCAAAGAAAAGAACAAGGTCTACATCAACGCCTCCGCCGGCACGACCCAACTTACGGGCGAACAGTGCTCGCCCAACTTTGTTCATTGGACCTTCGACACCTACATGCAATCGAGGTCCACGGGTGGCGCCTTGGTGAAGCAGGGCGGGGATAAATGGTATTTCATCACGGCGAACTATGCGTTCGGGCTCCAGCTCGAAAAGGATACGACCGCTCTGGTGCAGTCCGCGGGTGGCAAGGTGCTTGGTTCCTCGGCCTACCCATTCCCAGAAACTACGGATTTTTCCTCGTTCATCGTCAAGGCGATGGAGAGCGGCGCGAACGTGCTAGGGCTGGCCAATGCGGGCGGGGATACGGTGAATTGCATCAAGCAAGCCCAAGAGTTTGGTGCGAGCCAAAGAATGAAGCCCGCCGCGCTACTAATGTTCATCAACGATGTGCATGCAGCGGGGCTTGATACTGCACAAGGCCTGGTTCTGACCGAAAGCTTCTACTGGGATCTGAACGACCGCACGCGGGCTTTCACCAAGCGGGTGCTGCCGCGGACGCCGAGCAACTACCCGAACATGAATCATGCGGGCGCTTACGCGGGCACCTTGCATTACCTCAAGACCGTCGCTGCGATGGGCCCGGCCGAAGCAAAGGCCGATGGGCGCGCCACGGTGGCGCGCATGAAAGCAATCGACCCGGAGGACGACGCTTTCGGAAAATCGCATATCCGCGAAGACGGGCGCAATCTCGTGAACGCCTACTTGTTCGAGATCAAAAAGCCCTCGGAAAGCACGTATCCCTGGGACTATTACAAACTCGTCACCACCACGCCCGGCCCTGAAGCATTCCGGCCGCTCTGTGACGGGCATTGCTACTTCGTGAAATGCTAGGCTGAGGAGCTGATCGATCATGTTTTCTATTTTCGGCGTCCCGGCACCGCTGCTCTTCGGACAATTGCTGCTGGGCATCATCAATGGCGCGTTCTACGCGATGCTCTCGCTCGGCCTCGCGATTATCTTCGGCATGCTCAATATCATCAATTTCGCGCATGGCGCGTTCTTCATGATGGGAGCATTCGCGGCTTGGATGCTGCTGAGCTATGCCGGCATCGGCTATTGGCCCGCCTTGATCCTCTCGCCGATCATCGTTGGAATCATCGGGGTAATTCTGGAAAAGACGCTGATCAGCCGGCTCTATAAACTCGACCACCTCTATGGACTGTTGCTTACCTTCGGCTTGGCGCTGGTGATCGAGGGCGTGTTCCGCAATGCCTATGGCAGTTCGGGCCTCCCTTACCGTATTCCGCCAGTCCTGGCCGGCGCCACCAACCTCGGCTTCATGTTCCTGCCCAATTACCGAGCCTGGGTTGTCGGCGCCGCCTTATTCGTGTGCCTTGCCACCTGGGCTATCATCGAGAAGACCTCATTGGGCGCGACGCTCCGAGCCGCCACCGAGAACGCTCCATTGGTGCAAGCCTTCGGCGTCAACGTGCCCCGGCTGATAACGCTCACATTCGGCGGCGGCATTGCCCTCGCCGCCTTAGCCGGTGTGCTGGCCGCCCCGATCTATTCCGTTAATCCCAATATGGGCAGCAACTTCATCAATACGGTGTTTGCCGTCGTGGTGATCGGCGGCATGGGCTCAATCATGGGCTCAATCGTTACCGGGTTTGCGCTCGGGATCGTCGAGGGCCTCACCAAGGTGTTTTATCCGCCTGGATCCGCGACCGTGGTTTTCGTGATCATGGTGATCATCTTGCTCGTCCGTCCACGCGGCTTGTTCGGAAAGGCTGCCTAACATGGCTGGCATGACCCTTGTGGCGGGATATGGCCGCCAGATCAGTATCGCAGGCTACTCCCGCCCGCAGCTCGTCGCACTGCTCATCATGGTGATCCTGGTATGCGTACTGCCATGGGTGCTCTATCCGGTTTTCTTGATGAAGGTGATGTGCTTCGCCCTGTTCGCTTGCGCTCTGAACCTGCTGCTCGGCTATGTGGGACTGCTCTCCTTCGGCCACGCGGCGTTCTTTGGCATGGGCAGCTACGTCGCGGCCTGGGTGGCCAAAAGTCTCGGAGCCTCAGCCGAGGAGGCCATCCTGCTCGGCGGCTTGGCTGGCGCCGTGCTTGGTCTAATCATCGGGTTCCTGTCGATCCGGCTAGCCGGGATCATGTTCGCAATGATTACCCTCGCACTGGCGCAGATGATCTATTTCTTCTGCCTGCAGGCGCCCTTCACCGGCGGCGAAGATGGGATTCAGCAAGTGCCGCGTGCCCCGCTATTCGGCATCATCAACATGCAACCGGATATGTCGGTCTACTGGCTGGTGGCCTTCATCTTCATCGTGGGCTTCGTGTTCATCCATCGGATCGTGCATTCGCCCTTTGGCCAGGTGCTCAAATCGATTCGCGAAAACGAACCGCGCGCCACCTCGCTTGGCTATCTTACCGATAACTACAAGCTGATCGCCTTCATTCTCTCTACCTTCCTCGCGGGCATTGCTGGCGGCACCAAAGCCATCGTCTTCGGCATTGCGACACTGACCGACGTTCACTACTCAATGTCCGGCGAGGTCGTGCTGATGGTGTTACTTGGCGGGATGGGCACCATTTTCGGCCCAGTCGTCGGCGCCTTGATCATCACCGCCATGGAAAATTATCTCGCCCAATTCGGGGCCTGGGTGACGGTAACCCAAGGATTGATCTTCATCGTCTGCGTGCTTGCCTTCCGCCGCGGCGTAATCGGGGAGCTTGCGGCCAAGCTAAAAATTTCGCTCTAGCTTCTGGCGGCGGGCGGATGCGAAAATCCGTCTATGCATATCGCTCGGCCCAAACCCCCCGGCCGGTTCAGCCCCGAGCGGCTGTTTCGGCCCGAATCCGTAGTGATCATCGGCGCCTCGCAAGAGCCCGGGGCGCAGATCGTGAGCAACATGAAGCAAGCCGGCTTCGCGGGGCCGGTGTGGGCATTAGACGCCGAAGCCGAGATCGAAAGGCTTGAAGCGGCCCCTGATCTCGCGGTGCTTACCCAGCCAGAAACCGTCGATCCCGCCTGTCGGCGTCTGGCCGCAAAGGGCTGTTACGCGGCGGTCGTCGTCTGCGCGGCCGAAGGTCTCGATGAGATCGCGCGCGATACGGGTGTTCGCGTCCTGGGACCGGGCTCGTTCGGCATTGCCGTTCCCGCGATCGGATTGAATGCATCCCGGGCGCATATCAACCCACCCAAGGGTAAGCTCGCGCTTGTCTCGCAATCTGCGGCCCTTTGCCGGGCCGTGCTGGATTGGGCCGAGCCGAACGGCGTGGGGTTTAGCTACATCATCGGTATCGGCCGGAAGGCTGATATCGGCTTTGGGCTGGCTTTGGATTGGTTGGCACGCGATCCGGGCACGTCGGCAATCCTTCTTGACATACGCACGATCAGCGACCGGCGCCTGTTCCTCTCCGCTGCCCGGGCGGCCGCGCAGCTCCGCCCGATGGTGGCGGTCCGTTCGGGCGTGCGTTTGCTTGATCCGTCCGGGGGCGCCGAGGACGCCTTCAAAGCGGCCCTCCGCCGGGCGGGTGCGTTGCAAGTCAATGGTTTCGAAGATCTACTCTCTGCCGCCGAGACGCTCACCCGGGCCCGGCCGGTCCGCAACGAATGTTTGGCCATTGTTACCAACGCGATCGGACCCGGCTCACTCGCCGCCGACGCGGCGGTCCGTTCTGGGCTGCCGCTCGCATGGCTCTCGGATCAAACCCGGCAGGCGCTGCAGACGAGCCTACCGTGCGATCTGACCCTCGCAAACGAGGGCATTGTCTATACCGGGCTACAGGCGCCGTCGTGCCTTGCTGAAATCGCCGCCATGCTGGCCGGGTCGCAGGAGGTGGGCGGCGTGCTGGTCGTCCACGCACCGACAGGGCCGGACGATTCCCCCGGCATGGAGGCACTTGTTACTACGGCGAAGGCAGTTCGGATCCCGCTGCTTGTCTGCGTTATGGGCGAAATAACTGGCGGGCCGCACCGTCGCCGCCTCGCTGAGGCAGGCCTGGCCGTCTTCGATGCCCCGGAACGGGCGGTACGGGGTTTTCATGACCTGGTGCAGGATCGGCGAAACCGGGCCGCCGCAGCGCAATTGCCGCCGAGTACGGTGCTCGCTTTGGCTCCGGACCGAGCCGGTGTGAGGCGTATTTTCAGCGAGGTTCGCGCGGAGGGACGGCTTTCCCTCTCACAGGATGAGGCCCTTACCGTGCTTGCCGCCTATGGCGTGCCAATCGTTCCAGGACGCGTTGCCTCCACACCCGGCGAAGCTGCCCAAGGGGCGGCCCTACTGGGCTTTCCGGCGGTCGTGAAGCTGCGCCGGACAAGCGCACCCGACGTCGTCGAACGCGGGGGCATTGCCCTTGATCTGCACGACGAACCGGAAGTGCGAGCTGAAGCCGAAGAGTTGCAAACCAAGGCTGCCCGGGCTGGCATTCCCCAGATTGGATTTCTGGTCCAGCGGCAAGTCGGCCGGGCCCGGGAATTGCTGATCCGTGTGACAGAAGACCCGACATTCGGGCCGATCATCGCCTTTGGCCAGGGCGGCGCGGCCGGCCGGGTTTTGCGCGAGGTCGCGGTGGATCTTCCGCCGCTTAATCTACCCCTCGCACACGCCCTGATCGCCCGCAGCCCCGTGGCTAAAACGCTCGGCGCTGTCCACGAGCTGCCCGCTGCAAACGAAGAGGCTCTTGCCGAGACGTTGGTGCGTGTAAGCCAGCTCGTCATCGATTTCCCGGAACTGTGCGAACTCCAGGTCAACCCGCTTTTTTCCGACGCAGAAGGCGTGCTGGCGGCTGATGCCGCTATTCACTTGCGCCCGGCGGCCGACACGGAAAACCGGCTCTCGATCACCCCCTACCCAGCCGAATTGGAGGAGCGCTGGAATGTGGCCGGTGAGGCGTTGGTTATCCGCCCGATCCGGCCAGAGGACGCCAAAGCGCATGGCGAAGCGTTCACGCGCCTAACGCCTGATGATGTGCGGTTTCGTTTCTTTTCTTCCATTCGAAGCCTGCCGCCCGAGCAGCTCGCCCGGCTTACCAATATCGATTACGATCGAGAAATGGCGTTAGCCGCGGTGCGAGAAGGGCCACATCCCGAAATCGTTGGGGTCGCCCGGCTCGTCTGTGAAACTGATGGGCGGCGTGGGGAATTCGCAATTATCGTCGATCCGCATGTGAAACACAAGGGACTTGCTACTCATTTGATGCGGCGCCTGCTCGATTGGGCCCGCGATCGCGGTGTAGAAGAGGTGGTGGGCCAAGTGCTCGCCGATAACGCCCCGATGCTGGCCTTTGTGCGGCGCCTCGGATTTGAGACGCATCGAGTTCCCGACGAAGAGGATATTGTCGAGGTGCGGCTTCGGTTGAATGGATTGAGGAAACGCTAGAGCAGATCGCGCTTGACTGGAAACGCTTGCGGTTCCAGGAGTCGCGTTACTTCTCGCTCAATGGCTGCGTGAGCGTGGTTGGGCATTGATTCGACATCGCAAGAGCGGCCGACATCGGGACAAAAATTGCGCCTCCGCTGTGCTGAACGCGCCGGGTAATATTTTCGAAGCAATCACTTCACGCGCAGGTCTGGAGCGGGTTACGAGAAAAATATAGACGCGTGCTTACGATTCAGACGATCGTTGGGCGATGTGCTGCACGATCTCGATTAACTTTAGGTAATGGAGGTAAGCTAAAGTTTAGAGCGGTTGACTAATTCGCAAATTACTGTGACACTGGTCACATACAGAATGAAATCGCGCACACAGAATTACCGCGATCTCAGTCCTAGAGGCCACTCTGGCCCTGATTAATTCGAGGAGCCGCGGCATGACGCATTTGGCATCCCGCATGTGCGTGAGCACGCTGTTTTTTTTCGGCTGCGGTGCCTCCCTGAACGCACAAAGCCCGCTGCCTACGGCCTGTACCGACGGCGTGACGATCACGCCGGGCACGCAGCCCAACGACGACCAAGGTCAGCCGATCCAAGCTCACGGCGGAAGCATCATCAAGGCAGGCGACCGGTTCTATTGGTACGGCGAAGCCCCACGCGACGTGACCTGCGGCGAGCCGTTCGGCTGTTTCACCGGCGTGAATGCTTATAGTTCTGTAGATCTGCAGACCTGGCACAACGAGGGCACGGTCCTGGGCCCGCGTGCGGGCGGCCCGTTGTCGCCGGAGCTAGGCGTCGCCTATCGTCCCAAGGTTCTGTACAATGCATGGACCCAGACCTATGTGATGATCCTAACCGAGTGCTGTGCGACAGATTCGCCGGACTATAATGGCCACCTGGTGTGGGCTACGGCCTCGACACCATTCGGTCCGTTTTCCTATCTCAGCGCTTCCTATGGCGCCAATCAAGCTAGAACGATGGATGTGGGAGTGTTCATTAATGACAATGGTCTCGCGTTCATTGTCTATTCTGACAATAATGACGGAATCTCGATTGACCAGCTGAGCGATGATTATCTGTCGGTTGCGATGCGCATAGCGCACATCAGCAACGGATGCGAGGAGGCGCCGTCACTGATAGAAGCGAATAACAACTACTACTTGTTCAACTCCTACTGCAGCGGATGGCAGCCGAACCAGAACCATTACCGCATCGCTCCCAGCCTGGTGGGACCTTGGAGTACTGTCCCAGATGGCAATATCGGCGACGGCACGACCTACAATAGTCAAGGTGGATACATCCTCGCCGTCAGCGGGACTGTCAGTACGACATACATCTATATTGGCGACCGTTGGGATTGGCAATGCGCTCCGTGCACTGAAGCCACCGCGAAGTATGTGTGGCTGCCGCTTCAGCTCGGCAGCTCTTCCGCGTCGATGAGCTGGCTCGATAGGTGGTACCTCGACCTGCCTACAGGCACCTGGTCGAGCGACGCGGATTGTACAGCCGGAGGCTCCGGCCACCTGAGCCCCTACTAGAGCGCGATGGCTTGAGGCGGAATCGTCGGAAAGCCTGAATCGTGCTCTGAAAACAAAGTTCCTAGAGGGGGATGAGTTTACCTAAAGTCATCCCCGTCTAACGGCACAGCCGCATATCCTGCGATCACGGGGGTGGACCAGATACACCCAGTGAGGCCTGAATGCCCAAAGTTGCCGGCATCATAGCGATCGGGTAAGCAGGGATCTCATCCGGCAACACGCTTGCGCCAAATGCCGTGTCCCGACCTGAGCGGACACAAGCCGTAGCGCTCGTTATCCTTCCTCTTCCGTGGAGAGACAAACATGGCGGTGACACGGATCGTAGCGAACATTGGGACCGATCGTGTCGAAAGCGCCAAGGCCTTCTATGCCGACGTCCTGGAAATGACCGTCGCCATGGACCTCGGATGGATCGTGACCTTCGCGACCAACGCGCCGACATCGCCGCAGATCAGCGTGGCGGCGGAGGGCGGGTCCGGTACGCCAGTGCCCGACATCTCGATCGAGGTCGACAACCTCGACGAGGTGTACCGGCGCATGGTCGCCGCAGGCTTCCGGGTCGAATATGGTCCAGCAATCGAACCCTGGGGTGTCAAACGCTTCTATGTGCGCGACCCCTTCGGCCGGTTAATCAATGTCCTGGTTCATGGCTGAACGCAGGAGGGCACCGTCCGCTTTCCACCCAAGCGGTCACCAGGGTCGCTGGTAATAGAGCGCGATGGCTTGGGCGGAAACGTCGGAAAGCCTGAATCGCGCTATGAAAACCAACGATCCGAGAGCGGGATGACTTTACCTGGAGTCCATCCCGCTCTAACAGTCTGCTGAAAAAGGAAGGCCAGGGCTCTGCCCTGGACCCGTCATGCGGGGAGCATGCTGTTCGCATGACGGGGCCGAAAGGCCCCAGACCCCACCCACTAAGTTATTGGATTGCAAAGGCTCTGCCTTTGCTGGGGTCCAGGGGCAAAGCCCCT
>JAFAHH010000631.1 GCA_019237355.1 Acetobacteraceae bacterium
TCGCCTCGGAAGCGTTCATCCGCGCATCACCCGCCGGGCCGTGGATTTCGTCATGGCATTCCCTCGCCTCGTTATCGCCAGCCTATCGCAAACCGGGTTCCGGTGCTGTGGCGCCCCGCCCATGCACCTGCGCTGATATACGAGGGATGCAGGGCCCACCACCCCCCGCCCTTTCGATTTTCCCTGCTCAGCAGCGGAAAAAAACGCTTCGCTCCCTGCACAAGACCCTTCCCGAAAGCCAAGTCTTACGTCCGATCAGTTATTTGACCAGATTTTGACGCTCCATCCGGCAGCGGAATTGCAGCGGAAACTGGCAGCGGAAACGCAGCCGAAATGCAGCGGAATAGCAGGGGAAATTTATCGCGGCATGCGCAAGCTCCTGTGCCCATGTCGATAAGGACCCGATTCGCTTCTCCGGTCTGCGAGTCGAAGAGGGAATTCCGGATCGGCCCAATCGAGCGTGGCGAGTCGAGCCGATCGCCGCATATTGATCCAATAACTTGTGGATATCGCGCATCAGGGTATGGACTGTTAAAGCTTGGCGCTGTTTGCTAGGCGTTAGGCGGTCGATTGTGATTCCCCCTGCTCGATCGCCGATCCTCGAAAACCCCGGCCCCCCTGCCGGGGTTTTCTCTTTGGAACCGTGACCCTGGGCAAATCCAACACAGCCGCGCCTTTGGCGCCGGTAGTTGCCGCTATATGCGCCGCTGAAATCCTCAGCCTGGCAGGGTACTCGATTGTGCCGGCGTTGCTGCCGCAGTTCATCGAGGCGTGGTCTCTCACGAACACGCAAGCCGGGTGGCTCGCGGGCATCATCTCGGCCGGCTATATGCTTGCCGTCATCCCGCTCGTCAGCCTGACCGACCGCTGGCCGGCTCGGCAAATCTATCTCGCTTCGAGCGTCCTGAGCGCGCTGTCCTGCTTCGGCGTAGCGCTATGCGACAGTCTGTTCCCGGCGCTCGGATTTCGCGCTTTAGCCGGGATCGCCGTAGCCGGCATGTATATGCCGGGCCTGCGCGCGCTGACGCACAACGTCGAGGGGGCAACACGTGCCCGCATTGCGGCGTGGTACACGAGTTCGTTCACCATAGGCGCCTCGCTGTCGTTCCTGTTCGGCCGCATCGGAATGCTGCTGAGCTGGCGCAGCGCTTTTGTCATCGCCGGCATTCTCGGCGGTGCCGGCGTCTTGACTGCCTGGGTGGCATTGCCTGGCGGGGATTCCCGGCGCGAGGACGAGCCCCAACCCTTGCTCGATTTTCGCCCGGTCCTCGCGAACCGGGCGGTCCTTGCGCTGATCATCGGCTACGCCGCGGCAATCTGGGGCTGTGTCGGGTTGCGGCAGTGGATTGTCGTCTTCCTCACTTTCTGCGCCGGCGAACAGATCGATGTTGCTGCGCAAGCCTGGATGATTCTGGTCGTCGGGGCGGTGATCAATTTTCTCGGCGTCCCCGCCGGTCTGATCGGCAACGAGCTCTCGATCCGTTACGGCCTACGCACCATTGGTACCCTGGTGTTCGTGCTCTCGGCTTTTGCCGGTGGTTTGTTCGGCTTCACAGCGATGCTGCCCTACATCGCCGTGCTTGGACTTTCTGTGGTCGCCGGCTTCATCGTGCAGGGCAACTTTTCGAACCTCACCTCGGGTGTGCTCGCCGTGGCCGCCCCGCGGTACCGAGGGGCGACGATCGGACTTTATTCCTGCATCGGATTCGCCGCCGGATTCCTTGGAACGCTCCTCTTTGGCGTCACCCTTGATCAATTCGGCGGCACATCGAAACTCGCCGCTTGGGTGGTGAGCTTCGGCACCTGCGGGCTTGCATGCCTGGCCGGTGCCGTCGCCACCCTGTTCCTGCCCCGTAACATCTGGCATCGGTGAGAATACCGCTGCGCAGTCCGCACCAACGGTCTGAAAAGCTTGACGTTCGAGGGTATCGGGAATCAATATCGACTTTCGAAATGCGTGACGATCGGTTCCTCTACGCCGGGCTGATCCGGCTGCACGTCCTCCATCATGAAGTAAAGGAGCCGGTCTACGGGCTGGCGATGATCGAGGAATTGGCACGGCATGGCTACAAGCTCAGCGCCGGAACGCTGTATCCGATCCTGCACGGCCTCGAGGAGCGCGGGTACCTGACCTCGAGC
>JAFAHH010000646.1 GCA_019237355.1 Acetobacteraceae bacterium
AGATACCGCCGTGTTCGTCAGCCAATAAAGCGTGATGTCGTCGAGGATGTCGTCTCGCGTAAGGCCTTCGGTTTCCCCGTCAAAGGCACGCGCGATTAGCGCCTCGCTGCGTGCATCGTGATCAATCATCCAAGCCGCCAGTCCAACGGGCGAATCTACAAGGGCGTAAAGCGTCTGGGGACGGTTGCTCATTTCGATGGCGTAGCCCAAACCCTTCTTATAGAAAAAGTCTAGCTGGTCCCAAGCGTGCCGTTCGTCGGCGGAAAAGCCGGATGGCGGTGGTTCGTGACACTTGAGTGCCTTGGAAACGTCGGCTGGAACGGTACCAGGCATGTTCGTGTGGATGCCGAGCACTTCCGGAGGCGCTTGCACGCCTAATTCGTCGACGACCTGCGCACCCACATCGCCGCCTGCCGCCACAAAGCGCGTGTATCCAAGGCGCTTCATCAGCGTGACCCACGTGCGTGCGATGTGGGGAATGTCCCAGCCCGTGGCGGTCGGCTTGCCCGAAAATCCATAGCCCGGCAGCGACGGAATTACGATGTCGAACGCATCCGATGCGCTCCCGCGATGGGCCGTGGGATTGGTAAGCGGATCGATGATCTTTAGTTGCTCGATGATCGAGCCGGGCCACCCGTGCGTGACAATGAGTGGCAACGCATTTTCATGTTTCGAACGAACGTGGATGAAATAGATGTCGAGGCCGTCGATCTCGGTCAGGAATTGCGGCAGCGCATTCAGCTTAGCCTCGATCTTCCGCCAGTCATACTCCCCCTGCCAATAGAGCGCGAGTTTCTGAATCGTCGCGAGCTGGACGCCCTGTGATGCATCCGTGACGGTTTCACCTTCGGGCCAGCGGGTCACGGCGAGGCGCCGACGGAGGTCGACGAGCGCATCTTCCGGAACGTTGATGTGGAAGGGACGGATTGTGTTGTCCCCCGCAGCCACAACGGTCTGGGCGTAGCTGGGGATGGCGCGGAGGATACTGCCGACGGCGCCTGCTGCTGCCAGGGTAGAGAGTAAGCGGCGCCGGGTGGTGGTGTTCATTCATTCATCGCCGTTTGTCGATGGACGGAGTGGGCATGTGGTTGTCATTCTATGGCCCAAATGTCATATTGTCGATGTTTTGGGACATAGTCTAGCCGAATGCAGCGCATCGGCTTTGTCGTCTTCCCGCTTCAGGCTTTCCGACGATCGGGACCCTCAACTCGGGCCTCCATTTTGCCGTGCAAGATGGGACCCGGTGCTCGCGAATTGAAAACCGAGTCCGCCGCAAGCCATCGCGCTCTAGCGAGAGGGCGGCACGGGCGGAGGCAAGGTTCAGATTGTCATCTGAATGACATAAATCGATCATCACGGCGCAACCAGGATCCGATAAAACCCGGAGAACACAGGAAAGTTCAGGAAATCCGGCAAACAATCATGCTCCTGGTTCACGACATTCCAGGCCGGCTCCGCTTCATAGCCCCCTGCCTTAAGGGTAACCGGCAACAATTAGCCGCGCTCGGCAAGCGTGTCAGGGTGCTGAACAACGTAACCGCGGCAAGTGTGAATCCTATTACGGGTAGTCTCATTATCCACTACGACAGTGATGCCGCCGTTCGCGCCCGCATTCTCCAGCACATCCGGGCGGAACACGAGGCCCTAGAGCGAACGCCCGCCGCGGCGCGCTTTCAGGAGGCGCCGGCGGGTCACATTCGTGCAGCAACGGATTTCGTTGCCGACGCGCTTGCCAATTGGCTCGTAGAGCGCGTCGTGCAGTGCGCTGTGTCTGCCCTGACTTGATGGTTCCCCCATCGCCGCTCGCGATTCTCTTATGAGACGAGCTGGCGCAGAATGAAATAGAGCAACCCGGCCAGCGTGATCGCCGCAGGTAGGGTGAGCACCCAGGCCATGGCCATGTTACGCACGGTGCTCCATTGGAGGCCCGACCCGTTGGCGGCCATAGTCCCCGCGACGCCGCTCGAGAGAATATGCGTGGTCGAGACAGGCAGCCCGTATACTTCTGCTAGCCCGATCGTGCCGGCAGCGACCAGTTCGGCTGACGCACCCTGGGCATAGCTTAGGTGCTGCTTGCCGATCTTCTCACCGACCGTGACGACGATCCTCTTCCAGCCGACCATGGTGCCAAGACCAAGCGCGAATGCTACTGACACCTTTACCCAATTTGGGATGAAGCGGGTGCCCGCGTTCAGGTCTTCGGTATACGACTTCAACGTGGCGCTTTCCGCCGGGCTCAGCTTCACGCCCGCTTCCGGGAGCAGGCGGACGGCATCAGCAGCGAGATACATGTCGTTGCGCATGTTGGGGGTGGCGGCGGCGGGCACGCGCCGGATCGCCCCATAGTTCTGCACCTGCCGGGCGATGTCGCTTGAAAGCGCTGCGAGGGCGGCGAATACCTGTGGCCGATTGAGGTCCTTCGTCCGTAGAGCCTCGCCAACGATATTGCGGGCTTGCTCGGGTGACGGCAATGAGGCTCCTTCTGCATGGGCCTGAAACACCGCCTGTGCTTCATGCGTGATTTGAATGAAGCCGGGGGTGCTGCTCTCTGGCATCGTGCGATTCAGGGCATAAGCGGTCGGTACGGCGCCGATCAGAATCAGCATAATCAGTCCCATCCCCTTCTGGCCGTCATTGCCGCCATGGGCAAAGGAAACGGCGGTGCAGGTTAGGATCAGCAGGGCCCGGATCCAGAGCGGCGGCGGATGGGTTCCGTCTGGCTCCCGGTAGAGTTCGCGCTTACGGATCACGAACTTCATCAGCAGGAGGAGCAAGGCGGAAAGGACGAAGCCGCAGACCGGGCTGAACAATAGGGCACGCAGGACGCCAATCGCTTGCCCCCAATCGACTCCCGACGTCGCTTGTCCAGCTGGCGCCATCAGCTGGTTCGCGAGGCCTACACCAATGACCGAGCCGATCAGAGCATGTGAAGAGCTGTTCGGTAGGCCGAGGGACCAGGTTCCCAAGTTCCAGATGATCGCGGCGATCAGAAGTGCAAAAATCATGGCATAGCCGGCAGCGCTACCGACCTGGAGGATCAATTCCACCGGCAGTAGCGTGACGATGCTGTACGCTACGGCACCGGTCGAGACGAGGACGCCGAGAAAGTTGAAGAGTCCGGACCAGACGACGGCAATTACCGGCGAAAGGCTATGCGTGTAGATCACGGTCGCCACGGCATTTGCCGTGTCGTGGAAGCCGTTGACGAATTCGAACCCGAGCGCAATCAGCAGCGCAATTCCCAGCAGGACAAAGGTGCCGATCGCGAGCGGCTCCTGACCGGTATTGCGCACATCACTGAGCAGCCCCGACGCCGCGTAGCCAATGCCGCAGATGAGGAGCAATAAAAAGACGAGCGGCGTGGCGCCATGCGGCTTCTGGTCAAGATTGGGACGACCTCGAGCAGCGGATCCGGCTGCTGACGGCAGGACAAACTGGGACATTGCGGGGCTCACATCGTGCTTTGGTTATGACGCTAATGCGTTTATTCAGTTAGCTAGAAGAGTGGTTCTGTTTCAGTTTGATGAAGGTTGGGAGCTATCTTTCGAATGAGGCACTGCGGGTCAATCCTCGCGCTTCATCTCATGTTCTCGAACAGGGACCATTCGATCATGTTTGCGGCCAGCAGGTAAAGGCGGGAGGAACGCCAAGCCTGGATACTGTTGGATGGCCCGTCCAGCATCCGGCGGCCGGCCGGGTAGAAGCCCGGGGACTGCGCCGAGACCCTACCGACGAGGGTCACTTGGAAGCATCACTCTCGCGTGATTTGTTGCCAAGCCGCTGGCGCCTATGTCCTAATCGGTCCGAGTAGAGGAGGCAGGTCGTGGCATTCTGGGAGAACGTAACCGAAAGTATCACCGAAAGTGGCGCCGGCACTGGGTTGGTCGTTGCTGCGGGCGCGCTGCTGGTTTTTCCGCTGGTCCGGCCTCTGCTTCGCGAAGCAGCGAAGGCCGTTATCAAGGGCGGACTAATAGCTTACGACCAGGCCACCCGGATGGGCGCGACGGTGCAGGAATCGATGAGCGACATGGTGGCCGAGATTCACGCGGAGAGGCGCGAAGACTCGGGTCCGCGCTCACCCGCCGACAGCACGCACGAGCACCGAACGCGCGAATCAGGCGATCGCAAGGGCGCACAACCGGCAGCGAACTAGACCCCATATCCGTTTTTCCAAAATCGGGGTGACCGGCTCCACTGCTGTGCTTCGGTGTGGATACGCAGAAAGCAACGATACCGGCGGCAATCCCGCAGAAAGTGGCCGCGAAGCGAGGCCTGGTTCTGGTCCAATTGAAAACACCCCGGCTCGGCTTCGTCGAGCTCGCTCAGGGTGGTCTCTGCTGCGCCCTATGGACCCTCACGACCCGATGCCGCGCGCTTAGATCGCTTGGTCTCGCCAGCACGCGCACTATTGGCTGGGGATGGGAACAACCCGGCCTTGATGCTTTGTATGCGGTCCTTCACCCGGGTCCGGGAAATACCAAACCCGGTCGCCTACGTGGAGCCGGCCGAACATCCCCTCCGATAGGCGATCGCGGCTTACGGCGATTTCTTGAGCATCATCAAGCAAAAGAATTACATAGCCATGGGCCGGAAGCAGACGTACAACATGGCCTGAGATCGGCTGATCCATCGTTGTCTCCATACTTTGGGGGCATGCTGCACGGGCGGCGTTCGCGTGCCTTGATCTAGGTCAGGAGAGCGCCGGTCTTGAGCTGGCAGATTTTGAGGCGCTCGCGCGATCCGCTGCCGCGGGTGGCTGACACGTGGGTCCATCGCATGGCGCCGGGCTCCCGGACCGGAGCTTTGTTTGAAGATGTCGCTATAATTGGGCCGGCACGGTAAACTGAAAGATGGCACCCCGCGGTTGGTTCGCCTCTGCCCACAATTGACCACCGTGAGCTTCGATGATCGAGCGACAGATCGATAGCCCCATCCCCAAGCCGCCGGGTTTAGTCGTGTAGAAGGCCTGGAAGAGGCGGTCGAGAGTGGATGCTTCCAGCCCTGGACCGGAATCTCGCACCGCAACGACCACCCCACGCCGATCAGCTTTCCCGGTGCTGATCAGCAATTCTCGCGGCTCTGCGCTGACGCCACTCATCGCCTCGATGGCGTTGATGATCAGGTTCAGGATTACTTGTTGCAGTTGGACCCGATCTCCTTGGATGCGCGGCAAGCTGTCCGCAAGTTTCGTCTGGAGCGAAACGCCGTTCTTCACCGCTTCGCCTTGGGTCAAGGCGATCACCTCAAGGATGGCGTCGTTGATCGCAAGGGCGTCCTTCCGCGGGGGGTCCTTCTTGATGAGCGCGCGGATCCGGCCAATCACGTTGCCAGCGCGGCTGCTGTTCGCGACGATCCGAGCGAGCGCCAGCCGCACCTCCTCCAGATTCGGCGGTTCACTACCCAGCCAGCGCAAAGCAGCCTGCGCGTTGGTGAGAGCCGCTCCTATTGGCTGGTTGGCTTCATGAGCGATCGAAGCGGATAACTGCCCCATCGTTGCGATGCGATTCGCATGCGCTAGCTCCGTTTGCACCTCGCGGTAGCGCCGCTCGCTTTCGCGTGCCTGGGCTTCCGCGCGCTTGCGCTCCGTTAGATCAAGCACGAAAGAGACACCTTGGTTCCCCGTCTCATCGAAGCTTGCCATGCCGACCAGTACGGGCACCCGGCTGCCGTCTTTTCGGATATATTCCTTCTCGAACGGTTGCACGGTCCCAGTCATCTTGAGCTCCGGAATCCATTGTCGCTTTTGACGGTCGCGCCATTCCGAGGGCGTCAGGTCGGTCCAGCGCAGGCGACCTGAGCCAAGATCCTGACGATCATACCCTACGATACGAAGATAAGCATCATTGGCCTCAAGGATACGGCCTTCGAGCTCCCAGATGCAGATTCCGATGACGTTGGCGTCGACTAGGCGTCTGATCTTGGCTTCACGTTCCGCGAGATCGCTGTACAAACGGGCGTTCTCCAGCGCAATGGCTGCCTGCGAGGCGAGCAGCTTCAGCACCGCGAGCCGGCCGAGGGCGAAGACACAGGGCGCTAGGTTGTTTTCGAGGAAGAGCACGCCGATGAGTTTGGCCTGATTGAGAAATGGCAGGCAGAGAATCGAACGGGCATGGTGCTGCCGGATGTAGGCGTCGGCAGAAAACGGGTTCTCAGCCGATGCGTCGTCGAGGATCACACTCTCCCGGGTCCGCTGGACATAGTGGAGAACGGACTCCGGCAGAGCGGCGGGGGAGGCAGGCTTGTCGCAAAGCTGCACAATAACCGCGTCGCCATCCGTGATGGCTTCCGCCTCGATCCGCAGCGCATCCCTTCGCAGAAGAAGCAACAGACCTCGCTCGGCCCCCGCCTGCTCGATTGCGGTGCGCAAGAGCGTAGCGACCAGTCTTCCAAGGACCATCTCGCTCGAGACAGCCTGCGATACTTTGATCACGGTTGCGAGGTCCAGATGGTCGACCGGTGCCCCAATCGTGCTCATCGGATCAGGCTGCCGCTCTTCCTCCCTCAGGTGCGGATGCATCCTGTCAAGTTGCCGCACCTTGCCACCAGCTCCCCAACGCAGATAGCTATAACGCGCCTTGCGCAGGCAGAGCTCGGCGAACTCATCGAACCCTCGCGCACGGTAGAAGGCAGAAGCGCGCTCGTAGGCTATTGCCTCATTGTGGACGAAGCCGCTGGCCCGTGCCGCGCGGATTGCCTGTTCGTAGCAACGCATCGCGTGCAGTTCACGGCCCTCCAGCCGCGCCATCTCCGCGCTGACCAGCGCGGCGCGGTGCTCGAAGTTTTCCGGGCATCTCTCGGCCCAGACAGCCAGTTGTTGATAATGCGACGCCATAGCCTCCATATGCTGCTGCCGCTGGTCGGCCGCGACGGAATCGGAGATGCCGGCGTGGGAAAGCGCGCTGTAAAGGTGATAGTCTGCACGTTCCAAGTGTAACGCCAGAGTCCAGAGCAATTGTTGCGCCCTTGAAGAAGCTTCGAGCGCCGACGCAAACTCGCCGGCAAGGAAGCGCGCCTGCAGCTTTCGGATCCAATACCAGCATTCGGGAAGGGCGAGATTGGGATTGGCGGAGAAGCGGCGCTCGATTCGGAGCTCGTCGAACGACTCATCGTTAAAGGAGCCGAATCGCGAGGTCGAGCCGCGTAGTGTACGGACGAGCGCGAGCTGGGTGGTGAGGATGTCAATGACGAACCCGAATCGCGCTTTCTGCGCGAACTCAAGACTGTTCTGAGCTTCACGTTCCACCTCGTGCAGCGGGTCGCCCGCCGCAAGAAGATTGGAGTTCAGATTGCCGCAGCTAAACGCCGCAAATGTGAGATCACCGCTTTTCGTAGCGATTTCGAAAGCGCGACGGAGCAAATCGCGGCCAGCCCGGACATGCCTGGTCCACGGTATGAGGTGAGCCCCGAACAGCATATAGGTCGCTGCCTGAAAGCGCCTCAACCCCCGTTGTTCGACCAGTTGATAGCCCAGTCGGCCGAATCGAAATCCAGCGTCGTAATTTCCAAAGCGGAGGCCAGCAATCATGCCAAGCCTTACATAGGCAACACACGAAGCATCGCAGTTGCCGTGCTCGAGGCTGAGATTGACCGCTCTACAAATGGCCAGGGAAGAGAGATTTACGTCCGTAAATAGTGCCGGAGGCAGGATCTTGATTAGAACGTCTAGCGTCGCGAGGATCGCCTGGTCTTCCGCCAAC
>JAFAHH010000748.1 GCA_019237355.1 Acetobacteraceae bacterium
TGCCGCTGCTCTTTCTGGCCTGGACGCGGCTGCGGGGGCTGGCCGTGCGGTTTGAGGCGTTGTTGGCGGATTTCCGTGCCGGCCGGCTTCCCGCGGCGGGGTCCGTTCGTGGCACGGCCGAGAATTTGCCGCAACCGCCCAACCTGCCGGGCTTGCCTCCGCCGTTCCGGGCGCCGCGCGACTTTGGCTGGCTGCTGCGGCTGGCGCCGGAGTCGGCGGCCTATGCTGGGCAGGTGGAGCACCTGCTGGCTGATCCGGAGATGAAGGCGCTGCTGGCCGGGTCGCCTCAGGCGGGCCGCATGCTGCGCCCGCTATGCCGCATGCTCGGGATTGAGGCCGGGCTGGAGCTTTTGCCGCCCCGGCGCGGGGTACGTGCCTCGCCACCCGGCGGGGTCAGCCTCGGCGGTGCGGCAGCACCGGTGGCGCCGGAAGCGCTGCTCGGATCAGGCTCGGAACCTGGGGCCGATTGCGCTCCGCGAGCTATGGCACCCTCCTTTGAGGCATGCGGGGCTCCGAATTCGCAATTCCCAAGCACCGGGTCCTATTTTGCGCGGCAAAATGGCGGCCCGGGATTGGGGTCCCGATCGGGTCCCCAATTCGGAAGCGAATTGGAGTCCCGATCTTGGCCCGCTGGACTGGGGCCTTCTAGTCCAGACTTCCGAGAACGCCGGAGCTGACCCGCTACCGGCTCGCCAAGCTGAACAGGGCTGAGCCGCCGGGGCGGCACGCCCATGATGTTACGAGACCGTAACATGCGCCAAGTCCGCGCGCCCAGGGACGAGGTCAAGGCGGACACAGGAGCTTAGCCAGGCGATGAAGCCTGTGCTTTTTACCAGAATTGCCCCCAAGAGGCTTTGCCTCCTGGGGGCAATTCGGAGCGGATCGGTATACTTATTCCCTCCGCCACCGCCTTCCTTGCCGTGCTGCTCGATGTAGGTGCGCGTATGATGGTGCACATTGCCTTGCGCATCGCGATATTCGCGCGATTTCAGGTCGTCGGATTCGCCTTGCCCGCCGGAACGGGATCCGCCTTGCGCCTGGCTCTGCTCGCCACGTCCTTGGCTGCCGCCGCCACCCTGGCCGCCACCACCACTGCGGCTTCCGCCACTACTGCCGCCTTGGCTTCGGGAATGGCTGCTCTCGGCGGGTTCATGGCCATGCTCCCGCGCGCGGGCGTCGCTGCCAGGCGTTGTTCCCTTTGTCCGTCCAGCTTCACGGTTCTCTTTCAATCGGCCGTCATGTTCCGGGTCTTTGACCGAGCCTTGGTGATCGCTCTTTGCCATTCTTTTCCTCCATTTGCGTCTTACGGGCGAAAACGCCCGCCGGGCACGCATTGGGTCGACAACGTGCCAGACGTTCGATTAACACTACTCTCGAACAATTGTTCCCGGGTTCGGTCGCGAAACCTTCTCACCCGAAGCACAACCAAAGCTCGGCATCCGCGTTTTGAGGGCGCGTTCGCTCTGGAGTCAGAAAACATGGCCGAAAACAAGAGCAAAACCGGCGAGACCGATCGCCACGAGGAGGCCAAGCACCTCGCTGAAGAAGCGGTCGAGGAGATGAGCCAAGGCAACAAGGAAGAAGGTAAGTTCGTGCTGGAAGAGGCGCGCAAGCTCGATCCTTCTGCTGTCGAGGAGGTTCTCGATGACCAAGGCAAGACCCCGGCTGGCAGCAGCTCGAAAAAACCATAAGAGAAGGCCGGGGTATCATCGAACCGAGCACAATCCTCGCGCCGTTCAATGCGACCATTTGCGGCATCGAAGAGTTGGGCTGTCATTGCGCATCGGGTGTGAGCCACGTGCTTTCGATTCTCGACCCTGACTGGCCCGTTCCCGAGGCTTTCGGGGCATTCGGCGAGCATGAGCGATTGGAACTGCGCTTTCACGACGTCATTGAGGACGCACCAGGGTCGGTCGTGCCTGGGCCGGAACATGTCCAAAAGCTTCTAAGCTTTGGTCGAAGTCTTGTCGGCCCAGACGCGCATATGCTGGTGCACTGCCATGCTGGCGTGTCGCGCTCGTCAGCGGCTATGGCGCTTCTGCTCGCTCAGGCTCTGCCTTCGATCCCAGCAGACCAGATTTTTCGTGAAGTCCTGCGGATCCGGTCCAAGGCTTGGCCCAACCTACGGATAGTCGAAATGGGCGACGCAATGCTAGGGCGCAGGGACGAGCTGATCGAGGCCGCTTATAGCCTCTATCGGTGGCATATCGAGCGGCGGCCGGAGCTTGCAGACATCATGGCCCAATCCGGCCGGGGACGTGAGGTCAACGCGGCCCTTGTTCGTGCTCCTTTGGTGTGATCGCTCAGGTCCAAGCCACCAGGCCTTTAACAGGCAGATCCGGCTCAAAAGCCCCGGAACGTCGCGAAGGCGCTCGCAGGTTCACGTTCCGTAACCAGCCTGTTTTCCGGCGCGGCCGGGTCGGCGTAGCCAAGCGACATCCCGCACACGACGACCTCCTCCGGAGCCAACCCCAGTTCACGCCGGATCACTTGCTGGTAGGGCGTAAAGGCGGCCTGGGGGCATGTATCCAGCCCCCAGCCTCGCGCGGCCACCATGACGTTTTGCAGAAACATCCCGTGATCGAGCCAGCTCCCGATTTCGAGCCGACGGTCGATCGTGAAAATCATCCCGATCGGCGCATCGAAGAACCGGAAATTGCGGGCCGTTTGTGCCTTCATGCGGGCCGCTTCGCCGCGGCGGATACCCAATAGCCCGTAAAGATCGAAGCCCACTTTACGCCGGCGCGAAAGATAAGGCTCGAAGAACTGGGCCGGGTAGTATCGGTATTCGGTGTGGCCTGGCTCGTCGCTCTCGAACGCATCGAGGACGGCGCGGCTCAGCCGGTCTTTCGGACCATCGGTCAGCACGTAAACGCGCCAGGGCTGCATATTCGTGCCGCTCGGCGCCCGCGCGGCCACATTCAAAATACGCTCCACTATTTCGCGCGGAACCGGCTGCCGTAAAAAAGCCCGAACCGAACGGCGCGACACAATCGCGGACTCGACATAAGCTGCCGGCTCACTCCGTTCCAAGCAGCACCTCCCCTGCCGAAATCGCTTGAACTCCGGCCGGTGTCTCCAGCAAGAGATGCCCGGCCCCATCCAGCCCGGCAAATTTTCCCTCCAGCACCAAGCCGCCGCCAATCACCTTTAGGCGCGTGCCGAGCGGGTGCGCCCGTTCAAGCCAAGCGGCTCGCACGCTCGGAAAGCCTTCGTTGCAGCGAGAGGCGAGGCGATCCAGCAGAATTGGTGCGAAAGATTCCGGGGCTGGGGGCACCAAACCCTCCCCGGCCAGCGAGGCAGTGGCACGGCCTTCGATCTCGGGCGCCACGGCCAGGTTCACCCCAAAGCCGAGGACCAGGGCAGCAATCCTGCGATCTGGCCCGGAGATCGTGTCAATGAGAATTCCGGCGAGCTTCCGTCCGCGGAGCAGCAGATCGTTGGGCCATTTCACGGTTAGGGAAGCCGGGTCGGGCAAGAAAGAAAGCAGGGCGTCCGACAATGCCAGGCCCGCCCGAAGGGGCCATTCCCCGGCCTCCAATAGTGATGCGTTTGGGCGGAGCAAGACCGAGAGCGAGAGATTGCCCGGGGGCGATAGCCAAGACCTGCCTCGGCTGCCCCGGCCTTTGGTCTGTTGCAGCGCCAGCACTGCTAGACCCTCCGACTCGCCCGATGCTGCTCGCGATAAGCAGATATCGGATGTCGATCCGGCCTTTGCATAGGTTTCGAGTCGCCACTCCATGATCTTCAAGGGAGGACACCCGATAGCATCTGATCCAGCTTCGCCTCGTCCTCCCAGGCAATTTGCACATCAGCGACCCTGACAGCCTCTCGGACGGAGGGCGGTAACCGCATAGCGTCTTTCCGCGTTGTGACCGGGACCGCGCGAAGCGTTTCTGCATGCCGGAGTACCTCGTCGATTTCGCGAGCCCGGAACCGATGATGGTCGGGGAAACTAATCGCTGTCGCGACTTCTGCCCCGGCTTGGGCAAGCGTATGGAAAAATTTCTCCGGCCGCCCGATGCCAGCAAAAGCCAAGACGCGCTCCCCGGCCAAAGCCAAAGAAGCTGGCCCGGGCACGAGTTTGATCCTCAAAATGGGAAGGTTCAGCCCGGCTGTGGCCCCCGTCAGGTCTTGCCCGATTATTATCACCGCTTGGCACCGCGCCGCGGCGGCTCGGGCCGGCTCGCGCAACGGGCCGGCCGGCACAACCCGGCCATTGCCGAACCCCACCTCGCCATCCACCACCAAAAACGAGAGGTCTTTCACCAGCCCCGGATTCTGCAGCCCGTCATCCAGAATGAGAAGCTCCGCGCCGGCGCCGGCGGCCGCCCGAGCACTCTTCGCGCGGTCCGCCCCCGTCCAGGTGGGTGCAACCGCAGCAAGCAAAAGCGCCTCGTCCCCGACCAGGGCCGCATCATCGCCGGGCTGGACCCAACGCGTGCCCGTTGTTGATCCGCCATAACCGCGAAGCAAGAAATGCAACCGTATGCCGCGCCTGAGCAGCCGGTTTCCGATTTCGATCGCGAGCGTGGTCTTGCCCGTACCGCCCAGCGTCACGTTGCCGAAGCAGATGACCGGAACGGGCGCACGCCAGCCGGGCTTAGTCAGACGTCGTGCGGTGATCGCGGCCACCGCCCCGGAAGCCGGGGACAGAATCCGGGGTAGTATTCCGTCCAACTCCCAAAACCGTGGTGGGCGCATTTGGCCTATCCGCGTGCAAGCGCGACGATTGCCTGGGCCATGCGCCGGGGCAGATCGGCCGTACCCGCGATCGAAGCTCTGCCCGCCGCGCCCATGGCATCACGCCGGCCTGGGTCCTGAAGCAAGCTATCGACCCAAGCGGCAAGTCCCACAGCATCGCAGACTCGGGCAAGTCCGCCCGCATCCTGCAGCGCAGCGACTGCTGCCGCGAAATTGTCGGTATGCGGGCCCACCGCTACAGCACAGCCAAGCCGCGCCGGTTCGAGCGGATTCTGACCTCCTCCGGGGGGCAGGAGACTCCGGCCAATCAAGGCGATGCGGGCCAGCCGATAAAGTAGCCCGAGCTCGCCCAAGGTATCAGCAATCCAAATCCCTCCTGGCCGCGGATCCTGGCCGAGCGCCCGGCGGCTCGCCAAAGTTCCAGCTAGCGCGGCAATGGCCGCCCCCCGGTCGGGGTGGCGCGGAGCGATAATGGTTATCAGCCCAGGATGGTTTCGCGAAAGCCGTCCATGCGCATCCAGTACGATCTCCTCCTCACCGGGGTGCGTGCTAGCAGCGAGCCACAACGGCCGCCCGTCAAGCAACCCTTGCAGGCGGCTGAGCTCCGCCCGGTCAGCCGCGAGGGGCGGCGCGGCGAATTTCAGATCCCCCAGCGTCGAGACGTTTTCCGCGCCAAGCGAACGCAGCCGGGCCGCATCTCCTTCGCTCCGTGCAGCGATGCGGCAGAAACCGGCCAGGACCGCGCGCGCCGTTCGGGGTGCGCGCCGCCAGCGTGCATAGCTTCGCTCCGACATGCGGGCATTGACCAGCATCACCGGAATATCCCGCCTCGCGCACCCGGCTAGTAGGTTCGGCCATAGCTCGCTTTCCACAAAGGCTGCCGCTTTCGGCCGCCAGTGATCCAAGAAGCGGCTCGCCCATTGGGGCACGTCAAGCGGGGCGAATCGGTGCAGCACCCGCTCGCGTAATCCCAACTCCGGCAGCCGCTGGCCAACAAGCGCCGATGACGTGACCGTGCCGGTGGTCAGGAGGATCAGAACTTCCGGCCATATTGCCGCGATCTCTTCGAGCACCGGTAAAACCGAGAACGTTTCTCCTACGCTCGCGGCATGTACCCATACCAGCTCACCCGGCGGACGAGGGGCCCGCTCAATCCCGCGCCTTTCGCCAAGCCGGCCCCCCACCTCTTTACCGCGCCAAGCCCTGAGGCTCAGCATTACCCTCAATCCAGGTGCGGCCAGCCGGGTCCCCACGGACCAGGCGCTTAAGGTTGGCGGGCGCATAACGCATCCGCCCGGGCGATTGCCCGGTCCATCGCCGCTGCGATTTCCGGCAGTGCCTCCTCCCAGGCGCGGCGCGGCACTGAGATTGGCGGCTCACAGACGATAACGCCCCGGCCGAACGGGCGAGGAATTACCATCTTGTCCCAACTATTCAGCACCCATCGCCGGCTGGTTTGTGCCGCACAGGGCAGCACGGGTACTCCCGACAAGGCGGCGAGCTGAGCTACTCCCGCGGCCGCTTGCCGCGGTGGTCCGCGCGGGCCGTCCGGGGTAATACCGATATGATCGCCCCGCTGGAGTAGACGGAGCAGTGTGGCAAACCCAGCCGCGCCGCCACGGGAGGACGAGCCCAGCACGATATGGATCCCAAATCGCCGCACGATACTCCCGATCAGCCGACCATCCCGGTGTCTACTGACTAAGAAATGCAACTCCGCCCTACCGGCACGCGCTTCCGGCAGGCGAGCGACCAGCAGCCAGAGCATCGGCATCAGCGCAAGCCGTTGGTGCCAGCAAGCTGCAATGACCGGTGCCCCTGCACCCACGTGCGGCGCGACATTCTCAACACCCTCGAGGCGCCACTTCGTTGTGCGATAGGCGACCGATAAATAGGCTGCTAGACATTGTGAGGTGAAAGGCTGAACGGAAGCGCGTTGTAGGAATTTCTTAACCGGTTTCCCTGTAATCGCGACTCGCATGCGGGCGCGTAGCACGCGCGCACCGCGGGAGGAAGTCCGATCCCTTGCGGGCGCTTGTTGCAACGATTTGTCTCGCCGTAGGAAGAGATCGGCTGTAACATAGGCGCAATACGGCCGCCGAAGAAGGAACCTCATCGATGCGTCTTACTCGCCAACGCGTACTCGTGACCGGAGGGGCCGGATTTTTAGGCTCGCATTTATGCGAGCGGCTTCTACGCGAAGGTCACGACGTGCTTTGCGCCGACAACTATTTCACCGGACGAAAGGACAACATCGCGCATCTGCTAAGCGACCCCCATTTCGAGGCGATGCGTCACGACATCACTTTTCCGCTTTATGTCGAGGTCGATCAGATCTATAACCTCGCCTGTCCCGCCTCACCGGTTCATTATCAGCACGATCCGGTACAAACCACCAAGACCAGCGTAATCGGGGCGATCAACATGCTTGGCCTAGCCAAGCGTGTCGGCGCAAGGATCATGCAGGCCTCCACCAGCGAGGTGTATGGCGATCCAACCGTGCATCCGCAGACCGAAGAGTACCGCGGCAACGTCAATCCCCTCGGTCCCCGCGCCTGTTACGATGAAGGTAAGCGCTGCGCAGAGACGCTGTTCTTCGATTATCATCGCCAGCACAAAACGCGCATCAAAGTGGTCCGGATCTTCAACACTTACGGCCCACGAATGCACCCAAACGATGGCCGGGTAGTTTCAAACTTCATCGTCCAGGCTTTACGCGGGCAAGATATTACGGTATACGGAGATGGCCAGCAGACCCGGGCTTTCTGCTATGTGGATGACCTGGTGGATGGGTTTATCCGCATGATGGCGAGCCCAACAGAGGTCGTCGGCCCAATCAATTTAGGAAACCCGCACGAGATTCCCGTCCGGGAGCTTGCCGAGCGTGTAATTGCACTGACCGGTTCGCGGTCACGCATCATTTATCGCCCCCTTCCGCAAGACGATCCGCTGCAGCGTTGCCCAGACATCACGCGGGCAAAGACGCTGCTGGGATGGCAACCACACGTTCCACTTGATGAAGGCCTGAAGCGGACTATCGCTTATTTCGAGAACCTCTTGTTGGAACGCGAAGAAGCGCGCGCCATCACACCCGCCGCCGTGCAGTAAATACAAGGCAGCGGAACAAAACCCGGTTGCGTCGGCTCGGCCGCTCGCACAAATTTCACGAATGTCCGAAACCGACGCGCCGGAACCCGGGCGCCAAAAACTGCCGCTCGCCTTGCTTGCGACCGCGGGGTTCCTTTCCTCGGCGGGAGCGCGCGTGATGGACCCGCTGATGCCGGCCATCGCGCGCGATTTCGGCGTCAGCGTGCCCGAAGTATCCGTGGTGATCGCGGCGTTTACTCTGCCCTACGGCCTCAATCAGATCGTGCTTGGCCCAGTAGGAGACCGGTTCGGCAAGTTGCGCGTCATTCTCGCCGCCCTGATCGGCTATGCCGTCTTCACCAACGGCTGTGCGCTAGCCCTAAATCTTATGCAACTAACTGTACTTCGCGCCTTGGCCGGTGCGGCCAGCGCGGGTCTCATCCCGGTATGCCTAGCTTATATCGGCGACGCGGTCCCTTACCATTTGCGTCAGGTTACGCTCAGCCGTTTCCTTGCCGGAGTCGTTTTGGCGCAAGTCGCAGCCGCGCCGCTCGGCGGCATCTTCGGAGATTATTTAAGCTGGCGCGGAGTTTTCGTTTTGCTGGCCGTAGCGGCCGGAATTTTGGCCTTGGTGCTTGCCTTCCGGATGCGCAACCTCCCGGACCGGCGCGGCGAAGTCACGTTCGCGCTAGAAAATTATATGTTGCTGGCCAAACGGCCCGGGTCCCGGCGCCTCTTGCTGGCGACCGCGATCGAGGGAGGCTTAATGGCCGGTAGTTTCCCTTTCCTGGCACCTTATTTGCACGACAGCTTTGGTCTATCATATGCACTGGTCGGTCTGGTGGTCGCTGCCTTCGGCGTGGGTGCCTTCGCCTTCACCCAGCTCGCAAAGCCAATTGTCCACGCGCTGGGCGAGGCCCGCATGGTTTTGGCCGGAGGCGGGCTGATGGCCATGGCACTTGCGTTGGGGATGGCCTCGCCCGTCTGGCAAGTTTTCGCGGCTGCCGAACTGGTGCTGGGCTTTGCCTATGTCATGCTGCATACGGTGCTGCAGGCGCGGGCCACCGAATTGCTACCCCATGCACGCACAACCGCTGTCTCAAGCTTTGTTTTCATGCTCTTCCTCGGCCAGGGTATTGGGGCTCTGCTGCTCGGCGCGGCGATTGCGGCATGGGGCTACCGCACGGCATTCTGGATCGATGCGGCGGCCATTGCCCTACTCAGCCTTTGGATCGCTAGTATCGTCCGCTTGCGGCCGCACTCATCTTGAGGCGATCTGTAACTGGTCGCGGCTCGGAGCCGGCCTATACTGCTGTAACATGAGATCGCAAAAACACCGGGCAGACCAGCTCCTTATCGAACGCGGCCTTGCCGAGACCCGGACTCGGGCACAGGCCCTCATCCTCTCGGGTATCGTCTTCTCGGGCGAACGACGCATCGCTAAGCCCGGCGACCATCTCACGGGCGATGCGCCCCTTGAATTGCGGGGACAGGACCACCCGTGGGTATCGCGCGGCGGGATCAAGCTCGATCATGCTTTGCGGCATTTCGATTTGTCTGCTCGTGGCCGGGTGTGTCTGGATGTCGGTGCCTCGACCGGTGGTTTTACCCATGTGCTGCTCGCGAACGGCGCCAAGCGCGTGCATGCCGTCGATGTCGGCCACGCTCAGCTCGCATGGGGCTTGCGTACCGACCCACGGGTCGTTGTTCACGAGCGGACCAATGCGCGCTATCTCACGCGCGAAATCGTGCCGGACCCGATCGAAGCCGTGGTTTGTGATACGAGTTTCATCAGCCTCTCGACCGTGCTGCCCGCGCCTCTGTCACTCTGTGAACCCGGCGCTTGGGCTATCGCTTTGATCAAGCCGCAATTCGAGGCTGGACGCGCGGCTGTCGGTAGTAAAGGGGTGGTGCGCGATCCGGCGGTCCATGAGCGCGTCTGTGCGCGCGTTCGGGAATGGTGGGAGTCCATGCCTGGCTGGTGCGTGCTCGGCCTT
>JAFAHH010000836.1 GCA_019237355.1 Acetobacteraceae bacterium
GTTCAGCCTCGAAACTCGCACCCGAACTTCGGCAGCATCGAACTATGCCGCCTCAGCTTTCAAAACTAGGCGCCCCATCACTTTGCCATCACGAAGGCGCGTTAACGCGTCATTAACCTGCGATCGCGGAAGCGTCGTGACTGGCAAGGGGGCCAGGCGACGTTGCTGAGCGAGGCCAACAAGCTCGCGCAGCTCCTTTGGGCTGCCAACGTAGCTGCCTTGGATCGTGAGGGCACGGATTGCCATCAGAGGCAGCGCCAAGGAAAGCTCGCCGCCGAACAGGCCAACCTGGACCAGCTTTCCGCCTTTGCGCAGCGCATTGAAAGCGAATCGCGCCGTTGCTGTCCCGTTCACCAAGTCAATTACCGCCAGCACGGGCCCATCCGCGGCGCTTATGATGCGCCTGTGAACCTCCTCGCCCGATCCATCGATGGCTTGGCTCGCCCCAGCCTTTAATGCCGCTTGGCGCTTCTCGTCCGCGACATCCACGGCAATGATATTCTGATGGCCAAGCGCCCGCAGAATGGCGATCGCGTTCAGTCCGAGCCCGCCCGCGCCAATAACAACAATCGGTTCACTCGCCGGCAGCGGCATCACCTTTTTGATCGCGGAATAGACCGTGATGCCAGAGCAGGCATAGGTGGCCGCCACGGCGGGGTCGATCGTTCCGGGATCAATCAGGTGCCGAGCGTCGGGAGCCACTACATAGCCCCCGAAACCGCCATTTTGATAAACCCCGAGGCTGCGCGGGAACAGGCACATGTTATCTTCTTCAGCACGGCACTTCTCGCATGTGCCGCAGCCGAGCCAGGGATACACGATGCGCAAGTCCCCAGGCTGCACCCCGGTGGCTTCCGGCCCGAGCTTTGCCACCCGGCCAACGATTTCGTGGCCGGGTGCGAGGGGAAGCACGACGCCGCGATCCTTGAGCGACATTCTCTGGCCGCCACCGAGATCGTAGTAGCCTTCCCAGATATGCACGTCGGAATGGCAAAGGCCGCAATGGGTTACCTCGACCAGCACCTCCGTGCCTTTCGGCTCCGGCGTGGGAAGATCGATTTCCTGTAATGGCGCCCCGTTCTCGACAACAGCCCAGGCCCGCATAGTTCCCTCCGACATCTAGAGCGCGATGGCTGGACGAAGAATCGTCGGGAAGCCATCGCCTCTCAGAAAGTAAAAACCCTGGGTATGAAGGCTTCCACCTGAACCATCACACCGGGTTTGATGGGACACCGGGGATGCGCCCCGGTCAAGCGCGGCTCAGCACGTCCGGATTGGCAACCCGGATCGGGTTTCCTTCCAGAAAGGCCAGCACGTTCTCGATGCTCTCACGGTAGAACTGCGAAAAGACCTCGCGTACCGCGTAGCCGAGATGTGGGGTCAGGACGGTATTGGGCAAGGACCGCAACGGATGCCCGGCCGGCAACGGTTCGGCGTTGTAGACATCGAGCGCTGCCACAATGTGCCCAGCTTGCAGGGCCGCCAGCAATCCCTGCTCGTCGACGAGCGGGCCGCGTGACGTGTTGACTAGGATCGCACCCGGTTTCATTTGCGCGATATCGGTCGCCGAGATGATTCCGCGGGTGCGATCGGATAGGACAAGATGCAGGCTGACCACATCGGCCTCGGCCAGTAATTCCTGCTTGGCCACGAGCCGCGCGCCCGCCGCTTGGGCCTGTTCTTCCGTCAGGTTCTGGCTCCAGGCCAGGACATGCATACCAAGCGCCGACCCATAGCGGGCCATTTTGCTGCCGATGCGGCCGAGGCCGATCACGCCCAGAGTACGGCCCTCGAGCGCGATGCCAGGGGGAACCCTCTCCTGGAAACTTTCGGTGCGGATCGACTGGTCACCGGCCGGAATGCGCCGGGCCGCCGCAATCATCAGGCCAAGCGCCAGCTCGGCTGTGGACGAACCGGACTTTTGTCCGCCCGTATTGCACACCAGCACGCCGCGCCTGGTGCAGGCGGCTAGGTCGAGCGAGGGGGTCCGTGCGCCGGTTGCGCCGATCATGCGCAGCTTCGGCAAGCGGTCGATCAGCGAGGCGGGAAAGGGAGTTCGCTCGCGCAAGAGAAGCACGACCTCAAAGCCGGCGAGCTTCGTGGCCGCGTCATCCTCATCAGCGAAGGGCTCATGCAAGAAGGTCAGCTCCGCCCGGCCCTGCAGCGCCGACCAATCCGCCGATCCCCCTGCGACCCTTTGCCAATCGTCCAGGACCGCGATCGGGATCATTGCTGCGCGTGCTCCTCGGGAGTGCGGAGCGTCAGCGCGAGGGCATGCAGGCCATCTGAGAACTCCCCTCCCAGCACGGAATGGACCGCACGGTGCCGCTCGACCCGGCTCATTCCCCGAAAGGCCTCGGAGACCAGCAGAATGTTATAATGCGTTTCTCCCTCAGGCCGCGCCCCTAGGTGGCCGGCGTGACGCGCGCTATCGTCCGTCACGCGGAGCAGACTAGGCGCAAAGGTCTGCTGCAAAACTGCTTCCAAACGGGTTGCACGGGACTGCATGGGTAACATATCGGATAGCGGAGAGAACCCGCCAAGTCCCCGTTGCTATCCGTGCACCACCGACGCACATACCCTCTATGACGCGCCGCACTAGCCGAAGCAAGGCCTATGCGCCTGACCCGGCCGCTCCGGGGCGGAGTTGCGATATGCCGGGTTGCTGCGCGGCAGGAGAGTACCGCGCCCCCAAATCGCGCAAGAACTTACGCGATTATTGGTGGTTTTGCCTGGACCATGTGCGCGAGTACAACAGCACGTGGGACTATTATAAAGGCATGTCGCCCGGCGAGATCGA
>JAFAHH010000884.1 GCA_019237355.1 Acetobacteraceae bacterium
GCTTTGGCAGCGGACTCGTGGCTATGCGCCGTATCCACGATCGGCACGTTTCGGATGTCGATGGAATAGGACTTGGCAGTGTCACGGATGCGGCCGGCCGGGCCGACCAGGATCGGCTCGATCAAGGCAAGCCCGGCTGCGTCTATGGCGCTGCTGAGGGAAACGTCATTGCAGGGATGCACGACCGCGGTCGGAACCGGGCGCAACTGGCGTGCGCGGGCAATCAGCTTCTCGTATTTCTCGTGCCGGTTTGGGAGCTGCGTATCCATCTTCTATTCCCCCGCAACGGCTGGTTCGCGGCGCGCTGGGCTGACTGCTGGAGGGGCGAGGAGCCTCTCGACCTGTGCGAGCCGACGCTGCTGTTCCTCGGTGAGCTTGGGTTGGAGAATGGCTTGCAGGCGCTTCAGACTCTCGAGCACGATCCGGCGATCCTCGGCGGTCTTGGCTAGTTTCGGCAGGGCCTCGATTGCGCGCTCCTGATCCAGCTTCATGATCAGGAACTGCTCGCGAAGGATTTCCTTGAACCGTGCGAAACCGGGACGACGTTCCGGCACCATGCGGCCCACTTCCTCGAGGGCGACGAATCCTCGCTCGTCAACCTTTCCGGCCGGCTCGACAATATATCCGAGCGCGCGCACGAAAGCCTCAACCACCCCGCCGCGGTCGATGTCGCTTTCCAGCTCGGCCATCGCGCGGTTCGCTGCGGCCTCGCGCGCGAAATCGCGCTCGATGCGCCGGTGCAAATCGCCGTGCTCGGCATTTAGGCCCACCAGCGACTGGAGCAGGGGGGAGCCGTAGGCGGTAAGGAAGAATTGCTCCACGAATGAGTCGCGCGCCTCACCCCATAGCTTAAGGCTGGTCTCGATCCAGTTGGACGCGAGCCGCTCGGCCGCAAGCAACGGATTGTTTTGCGCGACCGGGTGGCGATCGCGCCGGACTGATTCCGCGAGCTTGCCTATGTCTGCCATGAACGGGTTGCGGTCGGAAAACAACGAGAAGCGCAACCGGTCGGGATGCATTTGGCGTAGAGTCTCCGCCATCGCTGGCGTGACCGCCGCGCGCACGGCCGGGCGGACGAAGCTTCGATATAGGCCTTGGTTTATTTCGGATAATCTCGCGACAGTGGCGAACCGGCGATCGTCCTCGGCGTCGTTGCAACCGAGTGTGCGGATGTCGTTCAAGGTCCGCCGCTCCAGGGCCAGCAGGTAGCGCCCTTGTATGAGCTCGGGATTCCCTTGATCTTGCGGCGCCTCGGTGATCACCGCCTCATAGAGACCCGGCGGCATCAGGTCGATGAGATCCATGCACTGGACAAACTCGGCGTGCTCCTTGGTCGCCACCCTGCCGGACACGAAGATGCCGAGATGGCCTATGCTTTGGTTCAGCGTATAGACGATAGTCTGACCGTTGGATATGATTTCGTCCTCGTGTTCATAGAGATCGAGAATCCAATCGAGGGCCTGCGGCGGCGGCGTGATGTCCTCGCCCCAGGAGCAAAAGACGATGATCGGTGAGCGGATGTTGCGTAGATCGATGCGCAAGCCGTCTGATGTCCGGAGCTGGCCAGTAGAGAGCTTGTTGCCGACAAATAGATTGTCAGCGATGTACTGCATTTCCTCCGCGTTCATCACAACCGGGCAGCCCCACCACTTTTCGAATTCGAGGAAACGCGGAGCCTCGGTGTCGACCTTGGAGTAAAGGTTGTAGGCCTTCCTCCAATACGTGTTGTCTGGATGCATCGACTCGAAGTTGGTGACCAGGCTGGCGCCGTCGAAGATGCCATTGCCGAGGTCGCCGGCGAGCGAAGTCAGCCAAGTCCCGCCCATTAGTCCGCCCAGATAGCGCATCGGCGCCTTGCCGCGTACGCCTGCCCAATACGAAAGCGGCGAGCCGGCGAGCAGGATCGGGCCGGGCCGATCCGGAGCGATCGCGCAGGCCATCATGATTTGCCATCCGGCTTGGCAATTGCCGATCAGGGCGGGCTTGCGGCCCGAATTTGGATGCCGAGCGGCCACGGCCTCTATGAAGCGGGCCTCCGCTCGGCAAACATCCTCTACCGTCTGGCCGGGCACGGGATTGGGCAGAAAGCCCACGAAGTAGCACGGATGGCCTGCGGCAAGCGCCTCGCCGATCTCGCTATCATGCTTCATGCCGCCGATGCCCGGCCCTTGGCCGGCGCGGGGGTCGAAGACGATAAAGGGGCGCTCGCTGTCGTCGATGGTCGTGCCCGGCGGCGGGATAATCCGCGCCAGCCCGTAGTTCACGGGCCGTTCCAGCTTCCGTCCGTCAAGCACCAGCTCGGCATCGAAGCTGAGGACATTGGGTGCGGTGCGGGCGTTTTGCTCGAAATAACTGTTGCCGCGCTGCCGAAGTACATCGAGGAACAGGATGGCGCGCTGAAACGCGTCTATCCAGTACTCCGAGAATGGATCGGTCTGCGGCCAAAAAGAGGCTGTAGAGGCCGAGCTTGGCTTTGGCATTCATGCTCTCCAGTCGTTTTGCAGGGAATCGTCCCCCGGGCGAGTTCCCAGTACACCCGGAGCCGGCAGTAAGGCTTTGAGCTAGATCAAGCCGCTCGTTAGAAACTCGCTTGGGTTCCGGACTCCCAGCGGTGTCGGTAACACCTGATAGGTTGTTCTTTATGTGAGATGAGGTGCGTCGAAGGCTATTATACTAAGGTAGGCGTTCACTGTTATTCTTAGACGGGGATGCCTTCACGACGCACCAGGCATGGGGCGGTGAGGCGCTATTCCGTGCTGCCACGGCAAACGAGATTCGGTTCATTCATCTGGAAATCGGGCTGGTTCAGTTTCGCTATGGGCTCACTCCTGCAGAACCGGGCAATGGTGTGCTGCCACCACCTTCTGCCCACACGGCAGATGGTGTAGCTAAAACGCCCAAAGCACATGCCCATCCGGCCGTCATGCCTCCTTTGCGGACTTCGGCGAGCCGCGCGCCGCACCAACCGGTGGGGAAAATATCGGAGATTAGAATCGCCTGGTCATCGGTCACCTCAGGCGGCAGTTTCACCAT
>JAFAHH010000931.1 GCA_019237355.1 Acetobacteraceae bacterium
ATCGCCGGTCCGTTCCAGATAGGCTCCGGCCAGCATGATGAAGAGCGGGGTGGAATCGACGCTGCCGTAGTAACAGCGGAATGGCACTTCCCCGAGTTCCGCCATCTCGCCGTGCCGTACTTCGTGCAAGATTTTGCCCGGTTCGGCATCGGCAGCCGGGTTGAACTCTTGCGCCTGATGGTAGGCGAGATAGGAGAGGACGCCGCCTGCAATTGCCGGGTCCAGCCACAGCGTCTGCAGGGCAGTAATCAGGGCGTCACGGCCGAAGGCGGTGCTGTACCACGGGATGCCGGCATACGGGTATGGGCCCTGCTCGGTATCGGTGACCAGCATTGTCAGGTCGGATATCGCCCGGCACATGGCCTCGTTGAAGATGTGATTGGCCGTGGTAATCGCAGCCGCGCGCGAGGCCCCGCGACGCATTTCCTGCCGTGCCTTGCGCATCAGAACGAGGAACGAGCTGATCGGCTGCTCCGCCGAGCCCGCGCGATCGCAGCCGATCTCGAGGTAGATCACGGCCCGCTCGCCGCGCCCGAGCTTTAAATGGAAGAATGCCCGGCTCGCCTCGAGGCGTGCTGGCTTCGGGTAGAATCGCACACTCGTGGTTCGACGCTTTTGATCGAGGCCGGTATATCCGAGGGTGACACCGGGGCTTTCCACGATTGGCCTATGCCGCTCGCCCCGATGGCTGCGACGGTTGCCGCGCACCTCGAACAGATCGGCGTAATCAGCGTCGAAGCGGATTTCGATCGCAAGCTCTTGCTCCTGATCCGAGTAATTCCGCACCGACAACCGTTCGTAGCAGCCCGCGTCGTACAGGAATTTTGAGCGTCTGATGTGAATGAGATCGTGCTCGATGACATACCCGGAAGCATCTTCGAGATCCGGGTTGGTCAAATCGCAGGTCAGCATCGCGTTGTCGTCGCGCATCGTCGAGCTGAGCAGGATCGGGCGCCTGCCATTGATAATCAGCTCAATCCGTGAGAGGTAACGCGTGTCGCGATGATAGAGGCCTTCGGGGACCCCATCCCCAGCCAGGATGTCGCCATTTTGGTCGAAAACGGCGAAGGTTTCGCCGTGCTTCAACGTGCGCGGGCGGCGCTCCTGCAGCGAGGTCGTGGCTGGGATGAAGAATTCGCCGAGCGTATTTGGTGGGGTCGCGACGTTCATGTGCTGCTTCGCTTTTTGCGTGTTGGCGTTGGCCGGTCTTTCTAGGAAGGCGTGCATTACACAAAAGTGATCGCGTGTCAGTAGTTATTTTGCCTTGACGGCAATCGAGTTTCCGAGTTTGACCCGCCGACAACCCGAAATACGCGGTACGTCTCGGCGGTATTCCCATCTCTTCTCCGGGCGATTGTCGCAACTTCCTGCTCCTCGCGCCAGGTGTTTTGGTTTATATCATCCTTGCGCCGGGTGGTGCGTACCAGGAGCCCGGGTTGGCCATTCACCGGCATTCGGGGCAAGGCGAAGAGCTCCCAGCGGGGATCCACCCCCAACACGGGAAGCCCCTGAGGCAAGCTGCGTGCAAGCTCGGCAGCCAAGCCGTATTCATCCGCTGCGACAAAGCTGGCATTCCTCTCGTTGGCAACCTGAGTGACCTCCTTTGCCAACCCATTCCAGCCCGCGAGCTGCCGCAAAGTTGGGTCGATGTGCGGCGAAAGCGACACGGGCGCCGCAATCGCCTGGGCGTAGACCGCCGCGCCCAGGGCCAGTCCGAGCACGATCGCGGGTGCGCGCAACCTCAGCCAGAAGCCGTGCAGAAGCCCCGCTCCTGCGATGGCAGCAGCCGGGTATATGATGGCCGGCCAGTTCGCCTGCACCCGATCGCCTATTGCGTGCTGCAAAAAAATCAAAATCGGTAGGAAGCTGAGCGCTGAAAGCAGGGTGCAAGCAGGATCGCGATCGCGGAAGGCGCGAGCGGTGGCATGGGCCACGCCAGCCATGCACAGCACAAAGATCAAAGGAGTTGCGAGCCCGGCTTGGCCGCCGATCAGCTCGGATAGGAATTGAAGCGAGCGGGCGGGGTCCCAGGCCCCGGCGCGTCCGCCCTGCTTGGCGAAACTCACCCATGCGTGCTCTGCATTCCACAACACCACCGGAGCAAACAAACTGGCGGACAGGAACGCGGCGAGCCAAGGCTCGGGCCGCCTGAGCCAAACGCGCAGGGCGGGCACCGCCAGCACCCAGATCAGGGCGCCGGGCCCGAGCAAAATCGCTGTGTATTTGCTGTCCGAAGCCAGCCCGGCCATCAGGCCGGCCATCAAAAGCCATGCTCCTCGCCGGGTCTGAAGGAATCGGGCAAGAGCCCAAAGCGTGGCCGTCCAGAAAAAGAGCAGCGGCGTGTCTGGGGTTATGATCACCGCCCCGGCCCCGAAAAGGAGCGTCGCGTTCAGCAGCGCCGCGGCGACGATTCCGGTGTTGCGGCCAGGCAGGAGCAGATCGCCCGCTTGCGCGAGCAGAGCGGAGCCGGCAGCCGCACTGATGGGCGCCGACAGGCGGACTCCGAAGGCCGTATCCCCGGCGAGGAGTGTGCCAGCTCTGATCCAGAGTGCGACCATTGGCGGATGATCCAGGTAACTGGGCGCGAGGGCGCGCGACCAAACCCAGTAATACGCCTCGTCTGGTGATAGGGGTGTGACTGCGGCCACGACCATCCGCAATAGGGTGATCAACGCAAGCCCGGCTAGCGCCAGTTTTAGTTCTGGATTGCCGGGCCGGGCGGGCCGGGACGGCCCCGGACTTACCGCTCGTTCGTGGGACAGCGCATGAGGCGCCGGATGTTCGACGGCTTGAGCGGGCATGTTGAGGGCACGCTGTGGCGAGATCAGGCGGCCGAAGCGAGGTGAGCGGGCTGCTTCAACCGGGACCGAAACCGGTTTCTCGCGCCTTCACTAAGGCGACCACGGTTTGGTTCACCGGTGTGGCGAGCCCGGCCTGGGCGCCCAGGCGAGGGATCGAGCCATTGATGAAGTCGATTTCCGAGCGCTGGCGCGCGAGATGGTCCAACAGCATAGACGGACGGGCATTGGGGATTTTCCCGCCCAAAGCCCGGATGTGCTGGATTGGGTCACCCACGTCGAGCTTGATCCCGAGAGCGCCGGCGACCGCCACGGCTTCCTCCGCGCATCCACGAGCGACGCGCCAGGCATTAGGTTCCGCCATCACCTCCCCAATGGTCATGCCGGTAAGGCAGCTTGTGCCGGAAAAAGTAACATTCATAATCAGCTTTTCCCAGATCATCCGGGTAATGTCCTCGAACAACAGGACCTTGAAGCCCGATTGCTCCCAGATTCTCGCTGATGCTTCTAAGCGTTTCCTGGGGAGTCCGGCATAGGCGAGAAACCGGATCATCTCCATACCGTTGTGATGGGCGTGGCCTGGGGCGCGCAAGGATGCTCCGAAGCCGCCGACCACCCCCACAACGAGCCGGTCGGCACCGACGATCGGTGCAACAAGATCGGCCGACCCCAGCCCGTTCTGGATCGTCTGGACCGGGGTTTCCGGGCCGAGTAGCGGAAGCGAGGCCTGAGCGGCTGACTGCACATCGAAGGCTTTCGTCGCAATAATGACCAGGTCGCACACCCCGATCCCATCGGTGCTGACCCGGCCATGAACCCGGGCGATGCGGTCCCCGCTTGCACCTTCGACACGCAGCCCGTGCCGCTCCATTGCCTGGGCGTGGTCGGCCCAAAGCGTAACGCCGAAGACTTCATGGCCGGCATCGGCCATGAGCCCGGCATACACGGAACCCATGGCGCCACAGCCGACGATCGCTATTCGTGCCATCCTGCCGTCCTCTGGCTGGCCGTGTTGTTGGTACACGGGAGCTGGTCACCCGCGAACGTCCTTCAAGGGCCGGCCTGTATGCCGAGTCTTGTGGCGACCGGCAACATCCAAAAATGCCGCAGCAAACGGATGGCAAAATTAATGCGAGCTAGCCAGCGCATCACTGTTTATATCGCGCGTCGCTGTTTTGAATTGAACCTATATGAAAGAAGGATAACCATTATCGGGAAGTATCGGCGTTATTGCCGAGGTACGACGGCCTGTTGCAAGAATGCCGCTTGCTGCAGGCGTGCCGGGTTCCGCTTCCCCGTGCTCTCGTCTAAAATGAGCTTGCCGCGATCCACGACAATCACGCGCTCCGAGGGGCGAATTGTCTCGGGCCGGTGTGCGATGACAATACGGGTCATGCGTGTACCCCGGATAGCCTCATTCACAGCTCTCTCGCGATTTACATCCAGATGGCTCGTCGCTTCGTCCAGCAGCAAAAGGCTGGGGTTGGGCGAGAACGCGCATGCGCGATGAGCACGCACTGCTTGTGCCCGCCGGAGAGCACCGTTCCGCTATTCGGCGGCTCCAACCCGCAATAGGAGCAAAAATCATGTCACGCACACCATAATATTAGGGTCGATTCGGTCTGGCCTCAATGCGACAGACAGTCTGTCCTGAAGACAATATATTTTTGGCCAATAGGCCCTTTTTACCAGAAGATTGCCGATGCGGGCGCGACGGGCGCGAGCCGTATTTCGGTCGAAGAAGAAGCCGCGGGACTGTTACGGACCCAGTAGAAGAGGAGAGCTTGGGATGAAAAGCAATCCCCTTACATTGATGGTTGCGGCCTTCACCTTCTTTAATCTGGCCAGCAACCTGCTTGCTGCCGACCAGAAGCCAGCCTCCCAGGCGGCCGCACCTCCCCAGGTCGCAGATGAGTCATCGTTAGATTTCAGGACAGCAAAGCCGCCTCGGCTGCTGATATCGATGCGCAACTGGGCGCCAAGGAGATACGCCGCTTTGCGAACATGGAAGGTCTAGTGCAAGTCAAGCTGCCCCCGGGCCTATCAGTAAACGAGGCACTGGCCCGCTACCGTAAGCGCCCGCATGTCAAGTATGTTGAACCGAATTACATTCGCCGCCTGCAAGGGCTCCCGAATGATCTTTATTTTACCAACGGTTCGCTGTGGGCCCTGCAAAATACCGGGCACTCCGGGCGCCGATATTCATGCGCGGGCGGCATGGGATCTGACCACCGGCAGCCGCGATGTCGCGGCCATGGTGATCGATAGCGGAATCGACTACAAACATCCGGATCTTGCGCCCAATATGTGGCGCAACCCCGAGGACTGCGGCAATAAGGGCAACGGGGATTGCTATGGCATAAATCCAGCGTACGGCAACGCCGATCCGATGGACGACATGATCGGCAGCCATGGCGTATGTTACAGGGGTGGCGGCGCTTCTAAAGGCCCGGGATCCAAGCCGGGATTGGCGAGCGATTAAGAACCCTGATCCTCCCGGTGGCGATAACGGAAGCGGCTGAATGCCTATGGCTCGCTTACTTGCCGCAATTCTCCGGTCCGTGCCCGGTTCCGGCCAACCGGCTCGGGATCGATCTTCGAGAATGTGCCTATGGGGGACGAAAGTCGGGTTGGCCGAGCTGAATATCAATCGCGCTGTCCCCAACGGACCCGTTGACGTCACGGTGCAACCTGGCAATTCGGTGATCCACCTACTCGACGACGGTAAAGGCCCCGATCCCGCGGCAGGAGATGGGGTCTTTTGGGGAGTGTCGCAGCCGCCCGGCCCGGGAGATTACACCTTTACGTTCCCGGGCGGTGATACCTGGCGGGCGAAAGTGGTCGCGGCCTATGCGTACAGCGCGTTACTCTTACTGAGTCACGAAAATAACCTTAGGCGCGAGTCGGCTGGCTAGCCCAGTTTGAAGATTCAATCAGCAGCCCATAGGGAGCTGAGTATGGATCCCATAGCCAGCGACGGCA
>JAFAHH010000912.1 GCA_019237355.1 Acetobacteraceae bacterium
CCGCCGGCAGAGGCGCGACGCCTGGTCGAACGCTTCGAGTGGCATTACACGCCCAAGCACGGTAGCTGGCTGGACATGGCAGAATCCGAGCTCGGCGTCCTGTCGACGCAGTGTCTCGATCGACGCATTCCCGACAAACAAACCCTGTTCGAGGAGGTCGCTGCATGGCAGGACAGCCGCAACAAGAATCACACCAAGGCGAATTGGCAATTCACCACCGTCGACGCACGAACTAAGCTCCGGCGGCTATACCCGGTGTTATGAGTGACTCGCGGCACTAGTTATGATTCGCCCTGGCCCAAAAAGCGCCATGCGCGAGCAACCAAGGTATGTCGGGCGGAGCGAATTTGCCGCTCAGTTGCGGCGCAGGACCGCGCTCTTCATCCCACGCGCGCTTCATTTCTGGCGGAATATCGAGCAGGTGATGAGTGCTCGCGACGTTCCCCGGAATGCAAAGCACCTTGCCGTAGGAGAGGCCCGGGAGAGGCTCCTCAGTCGAACACTGCGTGCGCGAATCGAATTCCTGGGTCCAGACCCAGCCGGGCAAGAACCACTCGCGGGCCTCATTGACGGCATACGGGAGGTAGCGAAGCTCCTCGGCCGCGACCGGAGTCGCACTGAGGCACCGCTTTAAGTCTGCTTGTAAAGAGGGGCTCCAGCGAGTCCTTATGTCGGCAACCTTCCAACCCGAAGCTGTAAGGATCGTAGAAAAGCGCACTTCGACTGGTGAATCGAAATTGAGGAACCTCGCCACCATCTCGGCCCTTCCGGAGGAAGCGTCACTTCCACCACTTATCGATACCTTCCTTATCTCGAACTCTTGCGCGTTAGCAATTGGATCATAGTCCAGACAACCAAATGCTCCTCCCTCGGCTTGCACCCGGTGGTGATATGAGATTACCAAATGTGCCAGCCTCGGAGCGAAGTAGCGTGCGACGCTTCGATCGTCATCAAGAGGAAAGCCGCTAGCCGCCGGACCGACGTAGAAATGATAAAGGCTTTTGATAAGAGCGTCGGGGGTCGATTGTTCGCTGGCTAAGCACGGTTCTAACGCTAGCAGTTGAAGAAGACAAACTGCCAAAACTCTTGAGCCTGATCCCGAAACTAGGTTTCGTTTAGCCTTTGCGGACAGAGCCAGAACTCTCATTGGTGAATACCCCGAACTCACGCGGAACCAGCTAGCCAACTGCTTGGTCAGCTCCAACAAGCCGACTCTGGCCTTGACCCGTTCACCCGCCCCAGGCGCATACCGCACAACCCTCTTCCGCCTCTCTTTCGGCTTCATAAGCTCAATTCTCTCAAGCCTGAAAGCCTCCGAAGATCCGAAGGCGGTTCATCCTCTCCGCGGCGCTGAGGTTCAACAAATGTGAGCCACGGCCACATTAACGATAGCGCGACGATCACCGGAGGCTCAAATCACCTTCCCCGGTCGAGCAGCGCCGCCATCGCTGCAGCGCCGGGCAGAGCGGCGAACGCGCCGCCGATTACGGTTGGCGCGAAGATGGCAGACAGCAGGATCCGAAGATTAGCATCCGGAACCCAGATCAGCACACGGAGGCACTCTGCCACGACGAGGACCAGACTCCCGGCGAAGGCAGCAAACATGGCATGCACGAACGCTAGGGACGGAGCCGCCAGGGTCGCGGCAATGCTGATCGGCACCTGAGCCACGATCGCGACCACCATCACCGATGCGAGCTGGACGGCGAACGGGGTCTGGGGCAGATGAAGTTGCTGCACGACGCCCGGTGGCAGGTCCAGGACCGTGAACCAGAGCGCGGTGGCTCCGAACACTCCGCCCCCGATGCCAACGAGCAGGCTGCGGCCGACGCGCAGCGGCAGCGCGAGGCTGACCGGAGGGCCTGGACCAAGCCATACCCAGGAGCTTGCGCCTTCTCGGGGCCAGCGAATAGCCGCCGCCATCGGGTAGGCCCAGACCGCGACGAGGCTGACCCAGGCGAGCAGACTGAATGGGAAGAGACGCGTGGTCGAAAGAATATACGCCGCGAGTTCCGCGAGGCTCGCGGGCTTACGGCCCGCAGCCTCCACGGCATAGTCGAGAATGGCGGCGACCATCAGAGGCACGCCGGAAAACCAGGGAAGCGCCAGCACTGCCGCCACAACTAGGCCAGCGGTCCAGACAGGGCGTGGCGTGCGCTGGCGCAATGCGACCGGCAGCCACGCGCGCGCCCCCGAATGCACCCAGCTCAGGTAAAGCGCGAAGGTGATGCTTAACCCAAGAACGGCCAGGATCGTCACCGCTATTCCGCCCAGTAGCAGCTCGCCGATCGGTACGGGCTTCAAAGCCATATACCGTGCACCCGATCCGCCGGAGAAGGCGACCAGAAACGGATAGCCAAGAAACACGGGAATGCCGAACACTGCGCCCGTCGCAAGCGGCAGTGCCGTCCGCCGCATGAGATGCGGGCGATAGCCCCGGACTGTCGCCAGCAGGGCGCCGCGCCAAACGATGACGACCGCCGCCACCGTAGTCAGCGGAACGACGACCACAAACGGTACAAACAGCATTGTCATCGCAGCGGATACGTTCATCCCGGCGTTCTTCGCCGGGGCGAACGCGTATCCGGCAGCGGCGAGCAGCGTCATCAGACCAGGAACGGTTATGGCGGCAGCGGCGCCGATCCCGAGCGCATTCCATGTGTGAGCCCGAAACAGCGCATCCGTATTCTTCAGCAAGCGGCGCCGCAGCGACGGGTCGGGGTGCACCGACAGCCAACGCGGCAGTCGTTGTTCCGAGCGCAGGGTCGCCAAGGCCGCCCCGAGCCCGTGGTCACCATCTTCCCAGGTGGAGGCGCGCACATCCGCGTAGAGTTCGCGAGCGCGCAGCACGGCGTTGCGACTGAGAAGCACGATGACGCCGAAGACGCTCAGACGAAAGAGTGCGTCGAGCACATTCCACCACTCATGTTCCGGACCCAGCTCAACCAGCAGGTACGGTACAAGCGCGGTGGCCACGAACGTCCACCACACGGCAACCGTGAGATAAGTCTTGACGATATCACCGTTCCGGATGTGTGCGAGTTCATGCAACATGAGCGCGCGGAACGCCTCCGGGCGGCGATAGAACAATCCCGCAATTCCTCCCGTCAGCGCGACACAACTGCGCCTACCACTACGTCCGAACGCCAGCGCGCGGGGTGATCCGTCGAGCGGATTCCATAGGAATGCCGGCAGCTCGCGTAGCCCGGCCACTGCACAAAGCGCGTTCAGCGCCTCCGCCAGATCTGGCACTTCGCTTCCCGGCAAGATTTCGAGGCGCAACCGCCAGCGAAGCCAAATAGGGTGCGACCAGAAAACGCCGAGCGTACCGGTGATGAGCAAGCCCAGCCCAAGCGCCAACCAAGGCGCCTGATGCGCCGCCATGTCCTGCACGCACCGCATGAGGTAGCCAGCCGTTCCCTCCTCGACCCAACTCAACCCAAAAAAGGGACGGCCGTTCAGGCACCGGTCCAGCGTCTTGATGCCGCCAAGTTGGTCGGCGATGCCGTTCCAATAGACGACATCGGCCGCAACGATGAAGACGATCAGCAGGAAGAAACGTGAGGTCGTATCGGAGGGAAAGGCAAACGGATTGAGCCGGGCCGGCCGCTGGGTGTCCTCCGAGGTCGCACGTACCGCCGCCGGAACGGCATCAGGATAACTGGACTTCATTCCCTCTCCAGACCTCCTGCAAGCCGCTTTTCTCTCCTTCCCGCACGGCACATCTGGTTGGCCCGCGGCACTACCCTACTCTGGATTGCCGATTGTGAGCTGGCATATCAGAGCGTCAGCCAATTGCTTGGCATTTGCGTCGGGCATTGAGAACTCTTGTGCCGTGGCGAGCGCGATTCGCCGCACTTCCGCAAGCTGTTTCGGCTGCAAGCTGATCGCGCCATGCTCGCGGCGGAACAGCCGCTTGATTTGCTCCTGGATGATAGCCCCAGTGGCGGCGGCCACACCCTTGCCGATCTCCTCCACCAGGAACATCCCAACATGCGTGACCATGGTAAGAACAACCGGGGTCAGGAGGCTTGCCTCGACAGTTCCGAACCCCAGTATGTCATCCCTGCCGCGACCACGCGGACGAGCGCGTCCTGGATCCTTGAAGAAGGCCTCGCTGATGGGGCGAAACAAAGGCAGTTCCTGGGGCGCGACGGCGACAATGATGGCGCGGCCGACCTCCGCCACGACATCATTCTGGATGGCGGCCATGCGCCCTCCTTCTTGCGGCGACGATCTGGTGCCAGATCCGCCTCATTTCAGCGCGTTGACACAATACGCTCGATTCTGGGTCAGCAAGCCATCGCCCGGGATGTGCTTCAGGCCGTCGTCATAGACGTCGATCGCCTTCTGCCACTCCTTTTTATCAATGAAGCCGCGCGCCCAACGGTCATAAATGAACTGGTAAAGATTGGTGACCTGGGCGGTGGTCAAGATCGATTT
>JAFAHH010001003.1 GCA_019237355.1 Acetobacteraceae bacterium
CCGGAACCCGAGCTTCCGGCGAGATATAGGAAAACAGCTTGGCCTGATCGACGAACCTACCGCGCATCGCTTTACTCCGCTTTAGGCGGCAGGTTTGAATCATTCCGAATCCGCGCCGGGCAAGAGGTTTTTCAGCAGACTGCTAGAGCGGGATGGCTTGAGGCGGAATCGTCGGAAAGCCTGAATCGCGCTCTGAAGACCAAAGTTCCTAGAGCGGGATGACTTTATCTAAATCTAAAGTCATCCCGCTCTAGTGGATGGGGTCTGGGGCCTTTCGGCCCCGTCATGCGAACAGCATGCTCCCCGCATGACGGATCCAGGGCAGAGCCCTGGCCTTCCTTTTTCAGCAGACTGCTAGAGCAAATCCCCGGCGGGATTCGTGGTTGCATCCTTAACCCATCCCGCCGGCATTCCGTCATAGAACTGAAAGCGCAGCGATTGCAGGCGGTCGGGCGCGATTCCGAGCGCATTGGGATCGAAAAAGCGCCGATCTCGAGTAAACATGAGATAGGCCTGCATCTCGTTCATCATCAATTCCTCATTTGCGGCATCATAGTCCTGTGCTGAAAGGTAACGTCGGAAAAGGTCGCATTCCTCGGGCCTTAGGACCTCATCCCAGAATCGCCGCACATAAGCCGCATAACGGGGATTGGTGAAATACTCGCCATGTGATAATTCATGACGCAGGATTGTCTCGCGTGCTGCCAAATCAACCGTGCTGTTCGCCCCAAGCTGGGGGATCGAGATCAGGGCGCCGATTGCTGCTGGGCGGGTCCAGCCCTCTTGCTGCACCAGGCGTCCAAGCCAGCGCTCCTGTTCAGTCAAAGCCACCCGGCTCGCCAAAGCCGCGTCGAAGAAGCGAACCAAGTCCCCCGCCCGGTAATCATGCCCGTAATAGAAGGTGTCGGGCTCATCACCGCTCTTGCGTATTCCTGCTTCGAGTTCCGGTTCCGAAACCACCCGGTCATGGGGAAATCCGGCCCGTTCCAGGAAAGCAGCCGCCCGGTTCAGCATCAGCCCCTGCTCGTGCAGCGAGGCAAAATCCAATACCAGCACGCGCTTGTTGGCGGCAAACCGGAATACGTGGATCGAATGCGGCTGATCCGCGAGAATTTCGGCAAAGTTGGCAATGCTGACCGGGATCGGCCGTGGAGCCCACGGTCGCCACATCAAAACTCCGGCCCCCATCCCAGCCGCGGTTGCTAAGCCCGCGAGCATCCATCGGCGGGTCGGCGGCGCCGTTCGAATTACGACTGTATCGTCGCGATCGCCCGGCCGGAGCATTAAAAGCTGCCTTGAGCCTTCAAGCGCCTAAATTGGTAATCTGAACGCGTCGGTTGCGGGGCTCAGGCGTTTGCGGCGGGGTGGGAACCGCCAGCCCTTCCTCGCCCATGCCGACTGCCTCCAGCCGGCTACGCTCGATCCCGAACTTTTCCGAAACGTACCCGGCGACGGCTGCAGCGCGGCGCTCGGAAAGGAGCTTGTTGTACGTTGGCGAGCCAACCGTATCGGTGTGGCCTTCGATACGGAACCTATCGCCTGCAAGTTCCGGGTGCTGGAGCGCGCGCCCGAGCGAGTCCAGCGTCTTCATCGCGGCTGCGGTCAGGTCGGCCGAAGCGGTACGGAATTCGACCTGGAGATTGACCGTGCCCGGCGTCGAAGCTGGCGGAGCTAAGCGAATCGGCACCGCCGCGGTCTGGCGCCCGCCAGAATTTGGCGGCGTCGCGGAGGTTGGTGGAGCCGCAGGCTCCGCAGCCGTCGGCATTGTGGGTGGGGATACGGCCGCCTCTGGCGCGTCTGGGATTGTCTGCTGGGCTGGTCCTAGGTGGATGCCGCGGCAAACCGCACCCGGCGGGCACCTGCTTAGTTTTTGGAGGATCTCCTCCTCACTCGGATTGCCCGGAGCCTGTGCAAATACCGTCAGCGGCGCGGCCATGAAGCCCAGGGTCAAGCAAACGAACGCACGCGTGCCCACGGCCACCTCTCCATCCTCCGACTCGAATTGCGCGCTACCCTACGACGCGGCGCAGGCCTGAAGGGTGACGTAGGTCACACGATGCACACGCGGATTGCTTCGATGCGAAGGATTCAACCACGTTGGCCTCGAACACGGCGTCGGCCGCATCGGGCCGTTTGATGTCATGTTTTTTCAAACCGGAAACAGGAACCCATGTATTCCAGCCCAAACGCGGTGGTGGATCGGCCGTGCTTGCAAGGCATAAGGGCGGCACCTCTTCTCCGGCCAGCACAGGGTTCACGGCGAAGCCGGTTTCAAGCCCAACGAAAGCACGAACGAGTGACACGAGCCGGTGCATGCCTGGCCGGTCCGGCAACAATGCTTCGAAGGAGGCGCGATCGAGAGGCCCCAGGCGCAGAACGATGCGCGCTTGCGGGTCCCAGGCCCGTATGCCAATCGTCGCGTCGATCCCGAGCCGATTATGGGCGCCCCGGACGCGTCCGGCGGGCATAGCAGTGCGCTGATCCCGGGGCAAAGCCAACCATGCCCCGGAGAATTGCTGTACTTGCACGGGCCGGCCCAGCCAATCGGAGACAAGCGCCCGCAAACGTTCCGCCGATCGCGGCCGCATCGCGAAGAAACCAGCGTAGTGCAACAGCGGTTCAGACCCGGCAGCAACCCGCTCGGCCAGGTGGGGGGTCGCGTAGCCCACGAGCGCTAGAAGCGAAGTGGTGATGCGGTCGCGCTGGCGCGCGAGGTGTGCTGTATCGGCAGCCCGGTGGAGCCGGTATTTGGTCCCGGCTTCGGCGAACCCGGCAATGAATCGATGCGCCACTAGGTCCAGAAAATCGGCCATTGCAGGTGAGCGATTGCGCAGGCTCGCCAGCAGCATTTCGGTATAAAAGCGCGGCAATACTCCAGCGGGGCCCGTCAGGCCGATGACTCCGAGGGTCAGGAGCGGTGGCCTTCCGTCGCTCGGGGGTTCGGCCGCGTGCACCTCCGCCCCAGGATAGGCGAGGCTGTGGAGCGCACGAAACCGAGCAGCATGGGCCGGGTCTGGATTGCCGGCCGCATGCGCCAACACCCGTAGGGCCGCATCGAAGCGGAACCGGCGCGGATCGCCTATCAGGCGAGTATAGGGCGAGACGGGGGCCTTGGCCGGCGGCATTCGCCACCGCCTCAGAGTAAAACCCGCGCGCCGGCACGCGCCGGCCACGCCCCGGCACGATCGGGACGGCCTCGCAACATAACCGTCGTGCGCACAAACGAATTCAGCGTGGCGTGCAGGCCGAGGAAGCGATCCAGCACCGAGGCGAGCAGATAGAGCCCTCCCGTTTGCCACATCGCGGGATCGAACTCCAAGACCACATCGATTCCGCGACAGAATGCCCCCGCGCGCGACCCTGGCAAGCGCGCCACTCCCGGGCTCGAGGAGACGCTCAGCAAAGCCGCAATGGCCGCACGGCTCTCGGCAGTATTCTTCAGGTCATAAAGCCGCAACACCTCCCGCAAGGCGTCTGCTCCTTCCTCGCCGCCCACCACTGAAAGATGGCTGAGCGAGAGATGCGATACGAGCGGCCAAAATCCGGCTTGCCGCAAGGCCGGGCGCAAGGTGGGTGTCGGCGCGGTGAGGCACGCGATACGCTGGATAACCGGCGAGGGCTCGGCGAGCGTCAAAGCTGGATGCCCGCCGCCGAACGGTAGCTCCGATGGTAAGTCTCGATTGAGGCAAAGGGCATCGACCGATAGCACCGAATCATGGGCCTCATTCGGATCGAACATGATGTCGTGCGGCGCTATGAAGCATTCCGTTCCGGGAAGTCCTTCGGGCGAATGCCGGCGAACGACATGATAATAGCCGCAGGCCGGCTCGCTCTCCGGCTCGGCATGGGTAAGACGGTAGAACGGGCGCCAGCCGCGTGCGGTGCCATCGCCAGAGGTCTGCCGCACCCGCTCGACCGACCAGATTTCCAAACCCGTGAGCCGCCGTGCATCCGCAACAACCCGGTACTCCGTATCGGTATGTGTGAGCGGAATCGGCTCACATCGTTGTGGAAACAGGTTCACGATCGGCGTGCAGCCAAGTGCGACGGAGTCTGTCCCTATAGAGCGCTCGAGTTCGGGAAGGGAACGGTCGAGGTAGACGAAAATCTCGATCCGATTGCTGTCCGAGCGAAGCGCCTTGGCTTGGATGCCGGTGAAATCCACAAACAGGAATTTTTGCGGAAGAGCGAAATATTCCGTAAGTAACCGGAATCCGGTGAAGCTGCGCGCGGGCCAAGGCAGCAATCCCTCTTCGGGGGCAAACCCCGCCGGCTCGATGGCATCGGGCGGGAAAATCGCGGGGGCCGGATCGGCCGAGCCCTCCGCGTAGGCCACGGAGAGCGCGTGCGCGCAGAGCAATTCATATAATGACAGAGCAACATCCGCTGGCCCCCGCAGGAAGAACTGGAGCCGGTCAAGACCTAGCTTGCCAAGCGAAAGCTCCGGAGAGCAGCACCGAACCACAACCCGCAATACTGAAGCGGCGCCACGCGCGAGCGGATTGGCCGGGGCTGGAAAAGGTAGGGCGGATAGCCGGACGCTTTCCACCTCGAGCGGACAAAGGGTCAACGGCAAGGCGGTGCGGAAACGGCACGGTTCCCCGCGCACGGGCTCGGTATCCAGCACGAGGCCGGGCGGGATGCGCACAGGCGCCGCAAGCTGGGGCTGGCAACTGAATTGCGCGATGGCACAAGATGGTACTGGCGTAAGGTAATGCGGGTAGAGAACCGATAACAGCGCGTCGGTCAGTTCCGGAAATTCATCGTCGAGGCGGTGATGAACGCGCGCGGCTAGGAATGCGGCGCCTTCCAAAAGCCGCTCGACGTGAGGATCATCGACGGCATCAGCCGATAGCCGCAAGCGTCCGGCGATTTTTGGGTTCGCCGCCGCGAATTCAGCCGCCAGGCGCCGGATCGCATTCAGCTCGCGATTGTAATATGGGAGCAAGGAATCCGACATCTCAGCGTTCCCGCGGCCCCCAAGTCTCGACCGGAGGCCGTACAACAACAGAAACTGGATCGACGATCGTATCGAACGCAACCGGTGCCGGTGCGGGCTCGGCCCGCAGCAAGGCCTCAATCCGCAGCCGCAGGCTCGGTTCGAGGCGGTTCTTGCCATCGAGCAAGCTCACCCGAACGTTGCTCAGCCGTGTCTCGAAGCGGCGAATCGTGGACTCGACATCGGCGCGCAATGCTTCGCGCCGGGCGCTGTCGCTAAAGGCACCGGAGGCGAAATCGGGGATACCATAGCCAAGCGGCGAGAGGCGAAGCTCTGAACACCACGCTGGCCAAGAGCGCCAGCGGCGCCGTGCATTCAAAAGCGCCTCGAGATCCCGGCGTACGCTTCGTTGCAAGCTTTCCATCGCATAAACGTCGCTTTGTGCCGGCTCGCCAGGCGCTGAGGCGTCTTCAGTTAGCCGGTCCAGCACCGATCGCTGAACCCGTACCCTTTCGCGTCCATTCCGGGTGCTCACCACGATTAAGTACCGCCGGCGCCGAACTGCAAGTGTTTCACTTCCATTACCGGAAGCGAGGTTTCACCAG
>JAFAHH010001010.1 GCA_019237355.1 Acetobacteraceae bacterium
CAAAATTGCCTCAGCGCGGCATTGGTTCGGATTCGCTTCGGTGCATGCGTTCAAGCTCGCCGCCGAGAAAGCGAAGTCCCTCGAAGCGATCAAGATGGCGCGGGCACTGGAAGGCGAGGCGCTGCCACCGGAGGTGGCGCTTCAGCCCGGCAAAGTGTTTTTCCGCGCCGGAGACCATGAGCTCATGAGCACCGTCTTTGTCGGCGAGGTTCACCCGCCAAAAGGCGGGCCGGGCGACGTGTTCACCATCCGAGAAGAAGTGCCGGGCGACGAAGCCGCTGGCACTGTGGAAGCAACGGGTTGTCATATGTCCTACCCCGCTTCGTGAGGTGAGTCGCAGTGCTCCTTGGCCCGGAGGTTGGCGATGCTGCAACTGCTGCTGTTCAACGTCACGAATGGTCTAATTATCGGCGCGTTTTATGTGCTGATGGCACTCGGCCTATCGATAATCCTCAACCTGTCAAACGTGATCAACTTTGCCCACGGCAACTTCCTCGCCCTGGGGGGCTATCTGGCCTACGTGCTCTCGCCTTATCTTGGTTTCTGGGGTGCGTTAGTAATGTCGCCTCTGATCACCGGAATCGTGGGGTTCGTGGTTGAGAGGCTCATGATTCGCCGCGTTTACGGCCGCGATCCAGTATATAGCTTGCTGCTGACCTTTGGGCTCGCTTTCATTCTCCAGGATGCGTGCCGATACGTGTGGGGAACCCAAGGCCTGCCACTCACCGTCCCCGCGGAGCTAGCGCAGCCGCTGAGTTCCACGCTGTTCTTCATCACTGGCTATCGCGTGTTCATGATTGCAATCGTGATGCTCACCATCATCGGTCTGTTCTGTTTTTTGCGTTACACGCGTGCCGGCGTGCGGATCAGGGCCGGGATTCTCGATCTCGAGACCGTCGCCGCGCTCGGCGTCAATGTTGGCCTGCTGCGCTCTTTCAACTTCGCCGTTGGCATTTTCCTCGCTGGCCTCGCTGGTGTTCTCGCTGGTGGCCAGATTGGGCTCAATCCCAATATGGGTGACTCCCTTCTTATGCCGACCTTCATCGCCATCATCGTGGGCGGAGTCGGCAGCCTGACAGGAACACTCGTTGGTGGCCTGATTATTGGCGTCGCCGCGGCCCTAACCACAATGTTTTACCCGACGGCAGCAGACGCAGTGATCTACGCGATCATGGCGATCGTGCTGTTGCTGCGTCCACGCGGGCTGATGGGTGAGGAAGGCATGCTCACGTGAGCACTGCTATCGGTGAGCGCGCGCTCGACCGACTGCCAGTATCGCGATATAAATGGCCAGGCACTGCTCTACTTTGGCTCGCGCTGCTGATGGTGCCCCTTTGGGTACCTTGGGCCGGCGGTTACGTCGAACTGGCCGGGCGGGCTCTCGTGCTTGGCCTGGCAGCAATGGGTCTCAACTTCCTGCTCGGTTTCACGGGCGTGATGTCGTTCGGGCATGCCGCTTACTTTGGTCTCGGCGCGTACGGGGCTGGGCTGATGCTGAAATATGTAACCGGCAGCACCTTGCTCGCGCTGTTCACCGGCACTTTGCTTGGCGGATTGGCCGGCACCATTCTGGGCGCCTTGATCGTGAGGCGCCGTGGCGTTTACTTCGCCATGGTCACAATCGCCTATGGGCAGATTTTCTTTTATATCGCCTACCGCTGGAATAGCCTGACCGGCGGCGATGATGGCCTGCGTGGATTTGCCCGCCAACCCCTGGGCGTCGGCTCATGGGTGATCAATATCCAAAACAACGCTACTCTGTTCTATTACTTTCTGCTCGCAGTATTTGCGATTGCGACGGGGGCGATGGCCTTTCGGCTGTGCTCGCCATTTGGCCGCACCCTGATTGCAATACTGGAAAATGAGCGACGAGCGCGGTATCTCGGCTTGCCGGTAGAGCGCCACATCTGGCTCGCATTCAGTGTCTCCTGCTTCGTTTGTGCGACCGCAGGAGCATTATACGCCTTGCTCAATAACTTCGCCGACCCGATGACCTTGCACTACAGCCTCTCGGGCGAGATCGTCATTATGGCGGTCATGGGGGGCATGCGCACCTTTTGGGGCCCGCTGCTCGGTGCCGCGGTTTTTGTCGTCCTGCAGGACTACATCTCCAGCATTACAGTGAATTGGATGAGCTTCATCGGCCTGTTGTTTGTGCTGGTTGTGCTATTCTTCCCGCGTGGCCTGCTTGGCATACTCGGGCAGCGAGGCGCGCCATGAGCCTGCTAGAGGTGCGGAGCGCGTCGAAAAATTTTGGCAGCCTCATGGCAGTGCGGCAAGTCTCCCTCCGTGTCGAGCGAGGCGAGATGCGCGCCATCATCGGGCCGAACGGCGCCGGCAAAACCACTTTCTTCAACCTGATTACGGGCTTCTTTCCGCCAACCGAGGGAGAAATCTGGTTTGGCGGGCGCGATGTCACACGCCTCTCCGCCCAGCGAAGGGTCAGCCTCGGAATGGGCCGCTCCTTCCAAGTCGCCGAGATCTTCCCTGAACTCACTGTGCGGGAAAACCTACGAATTGCCGTCGAGGTTGGTCGCGGACTTGCATTACGGCCTTGGCTCGGGCGAGCTAAAGCCCGCTTAGTTCGGCAAGCCATCGACGAAGTGCTAGCGGCAACCGGTCTCACAACCAAAGCCGCCCGACTCGCGGGTGAGCTCACCCACGGAGATCAACGTGCGACCGAGATCGCGATGGTCCTGGCGCTTCGCCCGCGGCTGCTGCTTCTCGATGAGCCCACGGCGGGCATGGCTGAACAGGAAACTTATGACACCGTCGCTTTAATCAGGCGCTTGCACCGAATGAACCGCCTCACCGTGATTCTGATCGAGCATGATATGCGCGTGGTGTTTCATCTGGCCGATCGCATCACCGTACTCGACCGCGGGCGGCTACTCGCTGAAGGTCTGCCGGACGAGATCGCGGCCAATCCCGCCGTGCAGGCCGCCTATCTGGGCGAGCCCGCGTGAACGCCGTCCATGCTGAAGGGCTGCAAACTTTTTATGGCAAGAGTCACATCTTGCATTCTGTCGGCTTGGCAGTCGCCGAGGGCACGATCACAACTCTGCTTGGGCGCAATGGCGCTGGTAAGACTACGACCCTGCGATCGCTGATGAACCTCACGCCACCGCGGCAAGGCTCGGTTCACTTCTTCGGGCAAGACGCGCGTCATCTGCCGCCGTTTCGGATAGCGGCGCTTGGTGTCGGTTACGTCCCGGAAGGGAGGCGGATTTTCCCGAACCTGACCGTCGAAGAAAATCTAAAGGTGCCCTTGGAGCGCTCGGGACCATGGAATCTTGACCGCGTCTACCATTTGTTTCCCCGTCTCGAGGAACGACGAGCAAGCAAAGGCCGGCATCTCTCGGGCGGGGAACAAGAGATGCTCGCCATCGGCCGCGCCCTAATACTCAATCCTCGGCTGTTTGATTCTCGACGAACCGTCGCAGGGCCTAGCGCCACTCGTTGTGCGAGACCTTTTCCGCATCATTCGAGAAATGCGCGATCAAGGGATCTCGATTCTGCTGGTTGAGCAGAATGTTCGCCTGAGCCTCGAGATTGGCGATCACGCTTATGTTCTTGATAACGGCACTATCGTTTACGAGGGTTCAGCGGCA
>JAFAHH010001016.1 GCA_019237355.1 Acetobacteraceae bacterium
CTGCTCCGCCGGCCTCGCGCGCTGGGTCGAGGCCGTGGGCAGGCTTGGAAGCTTTGCCCGCTCCGGATTGCCGGCCAGGGCTGCCACGACCTGACGATGTCGGGGCGACCGCCGGGTCTCCATCGGGCTCGCGCGATGGGGCAGGCGCTGACCCGCCGCTGGCGCTGCCTGTCCGGGCCTGAGCGCGCCGGCTTCGCGCGTCCAATACGTTCCCCGTTCGAAACGACCGATCTCGCTCTGGCGAAACGGAAGCTGTCGCTTGGACTATTCTCGACGGGCGCTTGGACCTGTGGTTCTCTCGGGGAGACTTACCGCCAGACAGGAGGGGCCGCAGGCCTGATGAGTGACTTGCCCGCCTCGGAGGATTGGCGATGGCTAGAGAGCCGCGTTGCGCGGCTCGAAGATGATGTGAAGGAGCTGCGGCACGATGTTAAGCAGATGCAGGCTGACTTGGCCTACCTGCGCGGCCGGGTCGAGCAACTCCCGACCACATTCACCTTGGTAATGGCGATAACCACCAGCCAAGTCACCTTGCTCGGCTTTACCTTCGCACTGCTCAAATTCGTGGTGCCGTACCGGTAGCTCTCGCTGTCACGACCTGAAACCCATCCAAGCAGCCATTGCCTCTAGACAAAACCGGCGAGCCGGTGGATACGCCAGTCTGCTTCCCGGACCTTTGGCTTCCGGTTGCGACCGCGCTGGCCGACATCCCGGCGCTGGCCCTGACCTAGCTTGAGGCCGCCGACCTTCGAGCGAGTCCAGCCCACCAGCCTGGCTGAGGGCGCTTGGGGCCGGATTCCACGGCGAGTCAATCCGAACTTCGGATTGCGCCGCGCCATGGCGGGGAGCGCGTCTTCGGGATTGCCGCGGCCAGCAGATGGCCGGCTCGAGCCTGAGCGCAAGCCTAACTTTTTCCAGGAGACCGGACCGATGTCGATCACTCAGGAGCGCCGAACCGCGCTCATCGGCGAATACGCCACCAACCCACACGACACTGGCAGCCCCGAAGTGCAGGTCGCCCTGCTCTCCGAGCGCATAAGCAACCTCACCGAGCACTTGAAGGTGCACGCGAAGGATTTTCACAGCCGGCGCGGCCTGCTCATGCTCGTCGGCCGCCGTCGCCGGTTGCTTGATTACCTGAAGGCGAAAGACACGGCACGCTATGAATCGCTGATCAATCGCCTAAATCTACGGCGCTAGCCGCTCGACCGAGAGGGGCTGGCCACTGACAACCATAATGCCGCGACCGCGGCGGAACGACAGATCGCCGATCCGCAACCCGGCCAGGGTCTCCCGAACGGCGTTTCCGGCCACATGGCCTGCGGGGCGCATCCGCACTCCGCCTCCATGCCGCCCGAGACGCCGGCGCCTGCCGGAAGACGGGTCGCGCCGCCCTGCCGGCCGCATCGGACGGCGTGATCCAAAAGGACCATTAGATGTTCGAATACTACCGGAAGGAACTGGAATGGGGCGGCCGCAAGCTTAGCCTCGAAACGGGCAAAATCGCCCGCCAAGCGGATGGGGCCGTCATCGCGCGCTATGGCGAAACCATCGTGCTCTGCACGGTCGTAGGGGTGAAAGAGACCAAGCCGGGGCAGGATTTCTTTCCGCTTACCGTGAATTATCAGGAAAAGGCCTTTGCCGCCGGAAAAATCCCTGGGGGGTTCTTCAAGCGCGAGGGCCGCCCCTCGGAAAACGAGGTCCTGGTTAGCCGCCTTATCGACCGGCCGCTACGGCCCTTATTCCCCCATGGCTTCAATAACGAAGTGCAAGTGATTGCGACCGTCCTCAGCCACGACCTGGAAAACGATCCAGACATCGTCTCCATGATCGGCTGCTCGGCTGCACTCACCTTGTCGGGCATCCCTTTCTTCGGCCCAGTCGGGGCCGCCCGAATTGGCTACATCGATGGCCGGTACGTTCTGAACCCTACCCCGGCGCAAATGCAAAGGACCATACTGGACCTGGTCGTAGCGGGCACGGCCGACGGGGTGCTCATGGTCGAGAGCGAGGCGCACGAGCTGCCCGAAGACGTGATGCTTGGTGCCGTGGTTTTTGGGCATGAGCAGTTCCAGCCTGTCATTCAAGCGATCATCGAGCTTGCGGAGCATGCGGCCCGCGATCCTTGGAACCTGCCTGGGCCTTCTGCCGAGGAGCGGGCTATTGCGGAGCGGGTGGATGCCCTCGCGCGCGCCCCGCTTACGGAAGCCTACCAAGAAAAGGGCAAGCAGGCGCGCCATGAGAAGATCGATCAGGCGAAAGCGTCAGCGGTGGCCAGCTTGGCCGCTGAGGGGGCCGACATCGAACGCGCGAAAGCGCATTTCAAGCATCTCGAGGCTGATATCGTCCGCAACGCCATCCTCGATACCGGCGTCCGCATTGATGGGCGCGATACCAAGACCGTGCGCCCGATAGTAGCCGAGGTGGGAATTTTGCCGCGCGCGCATGGCAGCGCGCTCTTCACCCGCGGTGAGACGCAGGCTCTCTGTGTGGCCACGTTAGGCACCGGCCAGGACGAGCAGGTGATCGACGCGCTCGAAGGTGAGTACCGCGAGCACTTCATGCTTCATTATAATTTCCCACCGTTCGCGGTGGGCGAAGCGGGCCGGATCGGCAGCCCGGGGCGGCGTGAGATTGGGCACGGGAAGTTGGCCTGGCGTGCTGTTCATCCGGTCCTGCCGCCTAAGGAAAAATTCCCGTACCCTCTACGCGTGGTTTCGGAGATAACCGAAAGCAATGGCAGCTCGTCCATGGCGACAGTGTGCGGTTCGAGCCTCGCGCTGATGGACGCGGGCGTGCCGCTAGAACGCCCGGTCGCGGGGATTGCCATGGGTCTGATCAAAGAGGCGCGTGGCTTTGCCGTCCTTTCCGACATTCTGGGCGACGAAGACCACCTCGGCGACATGGATTTCAAGGTGGCCGGGACCGAACGGGGCGTGACCAGCCTGCAGATGGACATCAAGATCACCTCGATCACGCCTGAAATCATGCGGATTGCGCTCGATCAGGCGCGTGAGGGGCGGCTGCATATCTTGGGTGAGATGGCGAAGGCTTTAACAGGCGCCCGGCACGAGGTTGCCGCGGGTGCGCCGCGGGTCACTGTGATCAACATTCCAAGGGAGAAGATCCGGGATGTGATCGGAACTGGCGGTAAGGTAATCCGGGAAATCGTCGAGCAGACCGGCGCTAAGATCGACATAGAGGACGACGGCACGGTGAAGATCGCCGCCGCCGAGGCGACCCAGGCGCAAGCTGCCATCGATTGGATCCGGGGCATCGCTGCGGAGCCCGAAATCGGTGTGATTTACACTGGGAAGGTGGTGAAGACGACGGATTTTGGCGCCTTCGTGAACTTCCTCGGCTCCCGCGACGGCCTGGTTCACATCAGCGAGTTGCAGCAAGGCCGGGTCGCTCGCACCACGGACGTGGTCAATGTCGGCGCTACGGTGAAGGTTAAAGTCCTGGGCTTTGATGAGCGCGGGAAGGTGAAACTCTCGATGCGCGTTGTCGACCAGGAAACCGGCGAGGACATTACCGAAAAAGTCGGCGCCAAGCCCGGTCGCCGTGAGCGGGAACAGCGGCCCGAAGAGGCCGCGGCGAGCGGCTGACGCGCTTGCACCCCAATGTGAAGCGTCTAAAGATCGGCTAGAGCGCTTCCACCCCGGACTGTGAGCGCTCTAGCTTTGCTTGCGAGCATCTTACGCGCTCCTGGAATTGCAAACAATTCCAGTCAAGCGCGATCTGCTCTAACCTGGCCTGCCCCGCCCAAGGAGCGCCCGTATGAGTGTCTCGATGATTGGCCGGGTGCCGGCCTGTTCCGATACCGGGTAAGCGTGATGAAAGCGATCAATGCCATCCGTATGGGCGGTGTAGAGGTTCTACCGCTGATCGAAGGCGGCAAGGGCGTTTCCGTCTCGAACGGCATCTCGTCGGGAAGCTGGGCTGCAACGGGCGGCGTCGGCACGTTCAGCGCCGTGAATGCCGACAGTTATGACGAGGAGGGCCGGCGCATCGAACAGGTCTACCACGGCCGCACCCGGCGCGAGCGGCATGAGGAGCTTGTGCGCTACGCCGTCCAGGGCGGGGTGACGCAAGCCCAGCAGGCACACGAATTAGCGGGCGGCAGGGGCCGCATACACGCGAACATCCTTTGGGAGATGGCAGCCGCCGAGCGTGTGCTGATCGGAGTTCTCGAGCAGGCCAAAGGCCTAATCAACGGGCTAACCTGTGGGGCGGGGATGCCCTATCGCCTCTCCGAGATCGCGGCGCGGTTCAACGTCTATTACTATCCGATCGTTTCCTCTGCCCGCGCGTTCAACGCGCTCTGGCGCCGTGCCTACCACAAAGCCGCAAGCCTACTGGGCGGCGTGGTTTATGAAGACCCCTGGCTCGCGGGGGGCCATAACGGGCTTTCGAACAGCGAAGACCCGACTAGGCCCGAAGACCCGTACCCGCGCGTGCGCGCACTGCGCAAGCTGATGCGGGACTTTGGCCTGGCCGAGACGCCGATCATCATAGCGGGTGGAGTTTGGTGGCTCAATGAGTGGGAGGACTGGATCGAGAATCCCGAGCTCGGGCCCGTTGCCTTTCAGTTCGGGACGAGGCCCCTGCTTACACAAGAGAGCCCTATCGGCTCCGCCTGGAAGCGCAAGCTCCTGACCCTCAAGGAAGGCGACGTGTTCCTAAACCCGTTCAGCCCGACAGGGTTCTACTCGAGTGCCGTCAACAACAAATTCC
>JAFAHH010000091.1 GCA_019237355.1 Acetobacteraceae bacterium
GAACCGAGAGCCATCAAGCGCCGCCCCAAACCCCATCGCCTTCTCCAGGAGCCCCGGAAGCAAGCGCGCAAGCGGCTGCTGGAAAAGAAGGTGGGATAAATTCAGCGCCATTCGGGTCAGACCTAGTTTTAGGGAGACCCTGGGAGACCCTGGGGTCAGACCTAGTTTTAAGTTAATCCGCCAAAAAAAAGGTTAAAAGGAAGTCGACCCCGAACGTCCGCGCGCTGCTTCCCAGCCGGTCAAACAGCGCGCGCCTTCGGCTGGCAACTCACCCAGTGTCTCACCTGCGATAGACAAAAGCCAATCATCAATTGAATGCGGTCGAGCGAGCGCAACCGTGTTGAGGATCGCCCCACTTCAATTCTTTGATTGGCGACAATTAGACTTCCCGCCGACGACAATTACAATTCCCGCTCCGAAGGTCTTCGGTTTTGATGGTGAGCCTCCACTCGATCAGGAGGATCACCATGAGCAAGGTCACGGATCGACAGGTGCGTCGGTTACGAGCGCTGCTGAAGGACGGGAAGCCGCTGAGGGCTGCGGCGTTGAGGGCCGACATGGACGAGAAGACGGGACGCAAATATCGCGACCTCGGCCGGCTCCCGAGCGAGCTCGAGGACTGGCCAAGAACATGGCGCACGCGCAAGGACCCTTTCGCGGACGTCTGGGAGGAGGTGCGAGAGAAGCTCGAGCTCTGTCCGGGGTTGCAGGCCAACACCGTGTTTGCCTGGCTCCAGCAGCGCTATCCCGGCCAGTTCGCCGACGGTCAGTTGCGGACCTTGCAACGACTCATTCGGAAATGGCGTGCGGCCGCGGGGCCGCCTAAGGAGGTGATCTTCGCCCAGACTCATGAGCCGGGCCGCCTGGGGGCGTCCGACTTCACGCACATGACCGCCCTGAACGTGACGATCGGCGGCCAGCCCTTCGACCACATGGTGTTCCATTTCGTGCTCACCTACTCGAACTGGGAGGCGGCATCGATCTGCTTCTCCGAATCGTTCGAGAGTCTGAGCGATGGCTTGCAGCAAGCCTTATGGGAACTGGGAGGAGTTCCCCAGCGCCATCGCACCGACCGATTGAGCGCGGCTGTGAACAACCTGTCCGATCGCAAGGACTTCACTCGTCGATACGAAGCGTTGATGGACCACTACGGCTTGACCATGGAAAAGATCAACCCGCGACAGGCGCACGAGAACGGCGATGCCGAACAGAGCCATAACCGTTTCAAGGAGGCGGTGGACCAAGCTCTGAAACTACGTGGCAGCCGCGATTTCACTGACCGCGCATTGTATGCGCGGTTCCTCCGCGAGGTCCTCGACCAGCGCAATTCCGGCCGCGCCAAGCGCCTGGCGGAGGAACGTGCCGTTCTCGCTCCACTTCCTCAGGGACGGCTCGAGAGCTACAAGCGTGCCCAGCCCCGGGTCCGCACCGGCAGCGTGATTCACGTGGACCGCAACACGTATTCGGTCCACAGTCGGTTGATCGGCGAGCGGGTCGACGTGCGGCTCTACGCGGAGCATCTCGAAGTCTGGTACGCGGGGTCAGTCGTGCACCGAATCCCGCGCCTCCGCGGTCAGTACAAGCACCTGATCAACTACCGGCACGTGATCGATTCGCTGGTGCGCAAGCCGGGCGCCTTCGAGCGCTACAAGTACCGCGAGGACCTGTTCCCCACGAGCCGATTCCGCATGGCCTATGACCTGCTGCGCGACACCGCGCCGCAACGTGCCTCGCGGGAGTACCTGAAAATCCTGGAACTGGCGGCTCGTGAGAGCGAGTCGTTGGTGGACGATGCTCTGCGGGCCCTTATGCAGGAGGAAGAGCCGATCACGTTTGATGCGGTGCGCGATTTCGTTGACCGTCGCGAGGCGGTTCGACCCATTACGGAGGTCCTGATCGAGCTGACAAACTTGTCGAGCTTCGATGTGTTACTCCAACACAAGGAGGTGTGGGATGGCGTCGGAGTCGGAGCTGAAACGACGGTTGGTGGAGTCGCTGCGCGAGCTCCATCTGCCGACCTTTCGTGAGCAGTATGAGGCGATGGCGGATCGCGCCGTCCGGGAATCATTGAGCTACGAGCAATACCTGGATGAGCTCGCGACTGCGGAGTGCGAGGCGCGGACGATGAGTCGCATCGAGCGCTGGTTGCGTGAGTCCGATTTGCCGGTGGAAAAGAACCTGGCCGCTTTCGACATGAAGCGTCTGCCCGCGGCGTTGGGGCGTCAGGTGCGGACGCTGCTGGATGGGGCCTTTGTGGACGCCCGGGAGAACGTCCTGGCCTTCGGTCGTTCGGGAAGCGGGAAGACTCATCTGCTTTGCGGGATCGCGCAAGAGTTGGTTCGAGGCGGTCGGAAGGTTCTGTTCGCGCCTTGCAGCTTGCTCGTGCAGGATTTGCTTGGCGCCAAGCGGGACCTGCGTCTGAAGCGTCACCTGAAGCGGCTTTCGCGGTTCGAGGTGCTGATCATCGATGACCTGGGCTATGTGCAGCAAAGCCGTGAGGAGATGGAGGTGTTGTTCACGCTCCTGGCGGAGCGGTACGAGCGCGGCAGCGTGATGATCACGAGCAACCTGCCGTTCTCAAAGTGGGAGAGCATCTTCAAGGACCCGATGACGACCGCTGCGGCGATCGACCGGCTGGTGCATCACAGCGTGATCCTGGAGCTCAACGTACCCAGCTATCGACTGGAGCAGGCCCAGCGTGGCCAGAAGCCGGCCGAGCTGCCTGCCCAGGAGCCCGCGCCGAGCCCCAAATCAGACGGCCAGACTGACCCGCCTCAGGTCCCTAAGAGGAGGCCAGGAAGTCCCAAAAAAAAGCGGGAAGTGTAATTGTCGTTGAAGGGAAGTGTAATTGTCGCCGATCATGCACCTGGAAAGGACCACACCATGAGCTTTTCGCGCAAGTCCTACACCGAGCGCCGCCGCCAGATGCTCGCCAGAAAGTTCGGGGAGCGCCTGGACCAGTATGAGCATCGTAATATGATCACAGAATCGTTGGGCCTGTGGATGCTGGGCATCGGGCTGCCGGCCTCGGCACTGGCGCATGTGCGCTCGCTGGTTGCCGGCGAGCTTGAACATGGTCCAGCCGCCCATGGGCATCGGCCCGTTCGCACGCACGAGGCCGGGGCTATTGACACTGGCCCTGCGCAGCGGCCGCGCAGGCACCCACCGACTGCTTCGGGCGGCGTCGTGGCCCGACCGATCAACGTCATTATGCCGCCCAGTCAGACCGGCGCTGGCGATTGGCTGACGCTGACCGGCAAGACTCCGACCCCACAAGCGCCGGTCGGAGCCGGGGCTGACCA
>JAFAHH010000096.1 GCA_019237355.1 Acetobacteraceae bacterium
CGTGTAGGACGTGGTGAACAGGGCGAACGGCTAACAAAAGCTCCGCCGCCGATGTACCCCGTCACGACACCTGCCGCCAGCCCCGCGCAGCCCGAAGCCCAGCTGCGAAACCTCTCCTTCACCCTGCGCTCGGCGTCGCGATCGGCACGCAGCCGTTCGGTCTTGGCGTCGAGGGCGGCTTCGACTTGCAGGCGGGCTCGACAGCGCGAAGGACTTAGCGCGCGACCATTCCTGCGATGATCACCATCCCGGCACCCGCCTGCCGCGATAGTCTCCGCTCGTCGCCGTCGCTTTCGAAGCCCACGTTGCAGAGTGCGAACCGTGCTGCCTAAAATAGTTCCCCGTCTTCTAGCCCACCGGAGACTTAGGGGATCATCCGATGAAGGACATGCAGGCGCATTTGGAAAAGCTCCAACGGGATGCAGCCGAGTGCAAACTGATCGCTGACCTCGCCACTGAGAAGGAAAAGCGAGAATTGTTCAGCAGACTGGCCGAACATCTTTCGGTTTGGCTGACGAGGTCCGGCGCGCCATTGAAAAGGGCCGGACGCCGAGCCCGTAGTTCTCCTACCACGCGGGGTGTTGCGCCAAATCGTTCAGCATCCATGACCCGTTTGTACAGCGGCGCCTGTGTTCCGAGCTACCCGGTTAAGTACGGCGCTTGGAAAACTCGGCTATGCTCCCCAGGCAAAGCGCGTCCCGGAACACCGGCGCTCGGAGCGGCGTTAGGGCCATGCGCGGCAGGGAAACAGGAGGCTAGTTTCTCGCAATGTCCCGCGTAGTTCTCGTAGTTGATGACGATCCAGACGTTCGGGAGGTCTTGACCGCAATGCTGGAAGATATTGGATGCGACGTGGTCACCGCTGAGACCGGCTTTGAAGCTCTGGAACAAATCAGCAGGAACCGCAGGGTCGAGGTTCTGATCACGGACGTGAACATGCCCGGCATGAGCGGGGAGGAATTGGCCCAGCGCGCCAGTAGGGTTAGGCCCGACCTGCACATTATGCTTCTGTCAGGCCGCGAGCGTCGTCGCGGTCCGTTTCCGCTGATCCGAAAGCCGTTCTTGCAACAAGACCTGGCCGCTGCGATGGTGCAGGAGACGGGGCGGGCCTGCTAGGCGACAGCCGCGGCCGCCGGCGATTCATTCTTAGGCGGGCGGGCAAGCGCTACACCCGCTCTCTCTCAGTAGCCGAGCGGCTACGCAATCGCCGATAAAGGGGCTCACGCTCCAGCGCATCCATCGTTTCGGCAAGCCGGTGCCACTGCTGCGCTGCTTCAAGCAGGGCGCTCCTGCTCGGCCAATCGGGTGCCTCACCAGCCAGGGCTTCACACCTCTCGGCCATCGCTCTCATCTCGGTCGTCGTCATGCGGCACAACATCGAGGACGACAGAGCGTTCCGCGCCTCCTGCTCAAGTCGCGTCTCTTGCAGCAAAAGGAGTAACTTGGGATTGTTCCGACCTGCCGGACAGTTCTTTGTAGGACTGGCTTGTCCTACGTTAATGATGGCAATCCGGTGCAAGTCCAAGCTGAGGTCAAGGACGGCGTCAAGTTTTGGACGATCGATATGTCGGAGCAAATTCGAGCAACGCGCAACCGCGCGAAGCAGGTAACTTCTTTGAATGCCCGATTATTGCAGGCAGCCTGCGCTGCTCGCGAAGCGGCACGTACAGTACGGTCGGAAGACGAGCGGGATGCCCTAATAAAAAAGGCGCGTCGCTACGAAGTCACAGCCAACCTTGATCGGTGGCTCTCGTCGCCGGGACTTTTGCCACCCGATTGAAAACGGTTCTCGCGCCGCGCTACTCGTCGCGCCAAGTCTGCTCACCGCACTCGCATCGGAACAGACGGACCGTACGGCCGCTGTTGCTGTCCAATACGTACTGCACTCTCTCGGGCTGCCGACCGCAGTTTCGGCACCTCGGTTCGATGGGCTTTGGCGGCTGCGTGGGCGTGTCCATGAGCCCGGCATAGCTGATACGTATGTTGAACGATAGCCCGCAATCGTGGGGTTTGGGGCAACTCTGCTGCTGTGCCCTCTAGCAGATTAGCGCAGATCGTCGAGCAAGCGCGCCATCGCCGGATGCGTCCTGTTCTTCACCTTCACCCAATGTTTCGATCGCCCCGCCTGATACGGTCGATCTCGCCGCTTCGACACCAAGCCTTCCAGCCCCATCCGATGCGCAGCGCGGAATAGGTCTGGCCCGATCGCGCCGCGCTCGAACTCGGCAACGAAGATGCCGTCTGGCCGGCGCGCAAGCAGCCGCGCGCCAAGTTGGTTTGCGCATCGAGAGCGGCAGGGCTTGCAGATCGTCGTCGCCCTCGACCAAGGATGTCGAACGCGCAGAACTGGACCTGTGGTTATTCTTCCCGGAGTGGAGCGCGTAAAATCAAGGGTGTGTTTCTAAACCTTGCTCGAGGCAGCCCCCGCCGCGCCCAGCCGGTCGGTATCGACCAGCGCACTGGCTTGGCTGGGCTCGGCACACCTTCGGCAGGGGCTGTGTGCCGGGCCGCCAGCTTGTGAACAGCCTGTGCAGTAGCTGTGAATTGCCTGTGGAGAGGCGGTGGATGGCTGTGGCTTGTGGCGCGAGCAAGGTGCTGCGAAGGCGCTGATGCGGGGTTGCCACATCCTGGTGTAGTCTTTGCGGAGTCGAGCGCCCGATCATCCGTGCGAGATTTTGCGCAAACCTGCACCCATGCCGAGGCTGGCGCGCGAAATAGCGATCGAAGGTTGAATTCACTTCAGGGGCCGGAATATATTCCGGCCGCTGGGGGTAAAAGTCGAGCCTCCTGAGTTTACTCCTGACTGGAATTCGGACTGGTTTACCCCCAATGATCAACCAATCGGTTCGCTGGACCATGGCCGGCCGGCGGAGCCTTCTCGACGCTCTCAAGCGCGTCGATCAATCAAAACAATCACGTTTTCTCGCTGTCGCCATAGCGATCACCCCCCTGGTCTTTTTGACCAGATGGTTTGGGGTGATCCATGGGACGTTCACCTATGATGACCTCGATATTCTCGCGGTTGTACGCAGGATACCGCTGCTGCACTCGCTCTGGTTGGTCCATGGTGACGTGCCGATACCCCTGTTCCGGATGTTCTTTACGGGGATGTATGCGCTCTTCGGCGTGAATGAGTTCTACTGGAACTTGTATGTCCTGCTGCTGACATTGGCGGTCAATCTTGCCGCTCTCGCCATCCTGGTCGCGCTTGGCGCAAACCTCGTCGTTTCGGCACTGTTCTATGTGACGATGATATCAGCGGCCGTGTGGAACTACACCGCAGTCGGCTATTACTCGATGAGCATCTATCCGCAAATCGGCCTGCTGGGGCTCGTCGGCGTGCTCGCGATCATACTCTGGCGCCGTTTGGGGCATTCGCCGAATTACAAATGGCTTGCTCTGTTCGTCAGCGCGGCGGCCCCCTTCATCCATCCCTCCGGAGCGTATGTGCCGGTGGTGGTCGGTACCTTTGCCTATGTCAACGAGCTAGCGTTGACGGCCTCGAGTTTGTCGCCGCTACGAATGCTCGCGCCTGATTTCAGATGGCTCTCGGTCGGGCTTGTGGCGTGTACCCTGATATTTGCGGCCTTCTTTGCCGACATCGAGCAGAACCGCCGCTTTCTTGCGATGGCTCACAGTCCACTCTCGGCCGAAGCCGTCATCAAGAGCGGCTATTTTCTGTTTTCCCAGGGCGTCGCGCTGGAGCTGTTCAGGCCACTGATCGTCCTGTTTTTGCCGCGAGCCGGCCTCGCGACGCAGGGCGCCATCGCGGTTGCAGTTGCTGCCGCGTTCGGGGTCGCCGGCGCTCTCAATGTCACGATGGTGCAACGCCGGACCTATCTCGCGCTACTGGCGTCGTCCATCATCATCATCGTCGTGGTCTCGTTGGGACGCCGCCTGACCGGCATCGACGATGTCGTCAATGCAGTCGGCAAATACAACACCTACGCGTATCTTTGGTTTGCTCTTGCCAGCTTCTATCTTCTTGCCTGTCTGGTCGACAAGATTCCCTTGCCATCGCGGGAGGCAGCCGCGGCGGCTTCGCTGTTGATTGCTGGCGTGCTGTTCGTTCAATACGCGCGCCAAGACAACGTCTTTCGCGCCGAAGCTATTCGCCGGCAGCGCGAGTTGGATAGCCTTGTCGCCGTGTTCGAAAACTATGCCGCCCGGACCGCTCCTGCGCCCATGCACATTCCGACGTTGGACGGGAATTTCATCTACCCACATGACATAACGCTTTACAAATACAACCTGGCGCATTATCGGCCATTTTTCCACGGCTTCGACACGCGGCTGACACTGTTGCGCAATGAGGCGATGGACCCCTGGGGAGGCGAGGTCGGCGCGCAGGAGGTTCCGAGCTTGCGAGCAGCAACCGATCCCGAGTTTATTCGCGCCCTCGAGACTGATCCCGATTTGCAGTCGCTTTATCTGGGCAGCGTTGAACTTGAACCTCGTTTGAAAGCCGCGCCCGATACACCCTCGATGCGCCTTGACGCGCTCAAGATCGAGAATGCAGACGTCGTTCACAGTACGGCCAACTCTTTGTCTTTTACGACGTCGGGCGACGCTTTAGTGGTTTTGTTGCCGAATGAATGGGATCCCGAGCAGGCTCATATTCTCTCGATGGACGTTAGCGCCGAGTTGGACAAGCCGGCGCCCGGTGGCGAGCAACAATTCGAGGTGCTGTTTGAGGGGCAGTTGCCGATTCCATATCTCGCCAACAAGGTTGCAATTCCATCCGGTGGCGGCGCTGTGTCCGTCGATTTGCTGCAGCTCTATTCCTATTCCCTCAATTCCCGGGTGGGCAAACTGAGCCTGCGTTTTCCCAACGCCGGCCGCTACGCGATCAGCAATATACGGCTGGCGAAGTGAGCAGGAGTTGCAACCCCGCCGGCTTTCTTGCCCGACGGATACCACCATGCTAGACGGGGCGAATGGGGATCCTGGCTCAGGACAAGCACAAGGAAATCGCGTTCTTTGACGGCCATGCCGCAACGGACGCCTATGACGTATTCACTCCTGAAACCAATGCCCGGTTAATTGCAACCTGCGCGCGGCTGGCGGGATTTAAGGCAGGGGGGCGCGTTGCCGACCTCGGCTGCGGCTCGGGCGTATTCACCGATCTGTTGCAACGGCATGGATACGATGCGGTCGGGCTCGACCTCAGCCCAAAGCTGATCGAACTGGCACGCCGAAAATATCCCAAGGTCGAATTTCTCGAAGGCGACGTCGAACAATTGCCGTTTCCGGACGGCAGCCTGGATGGCGTTTTGCTCAGTGGATTGGTGCATCATCTGCCGGATCCGACCCGTTGTGCCAGCGAGGTCCTGCGGGTGCTGAAGTCGGGGGGCTCGTTTGTCGCGTTCGATCCGAACCGCATGAACCCGTTCATGTATCTTTATCGCGACCGCTCCTCGCCGTTCTACAGTCCGGTAGGGGTAACGGCGAACGAGCGCCCAGTGCTCGCGCACAAGATTGCCGCGGTCTTCCGGGGGCTCGGCTTTGCGGTGGGGACCGACTACATTTCGGACCTCAGCTATCGCTATCTTGCATCGTCCAAATTGCGCTGGCTGCTGCCCGCCTACAACGCTGTCGATCGCGTCCTGTTCGCGCCGGAATTCATGAAGCCGCTACGCTCATTCGTCCTAACTTTCGGTCAGAAGCCATGAGCATCCTAGATCTTCCCATCAGAGGAGACAGTGCCCGCACGCGAATGGCAGACCTGACCGTCGTCGGCGGAGCGGGACATGTCGGGATCCCCCTGGTGTTGTCGTTTGCGGCGCAGGGTCTGACCGTCAATGTTAACGATCTCAGCCTCGACAATCTTGGCGCGCTGCAGGCCGGCCGGCTTCCATTCATCGAATACGGCGCAGAGGACCTGCTGTCCACAGCGCTCCGCGAACGCAAGTTGATTTTCACGAGCACGCCTGACGCAATATCGAGGTCGGGCCCGATCATCGTGACGATCGGAACGCCGGTCGACGAATTCCTCAACCCCGAGCGTCATGTGGTTCTCAACTGTCTGGACAGTCTTCTGCCTTATCTGTCCGACGGACAGCTCCTGGTGTTGCGATCCACGTTGTACCCGGGAACCACCGATGCCGTTGCCGCGCATCTAAAGCGCAAGCAGCGCGACGTGAACGTTGCATTTTGCCCGGAACGGATCGTGCAGGGCTACGGCATCGAGGAGCTGCGCAGGATGCCGCAAATCGTCAGCGGCACCACGCCTGAGGCGATCCGGCAGGCGACCGAGCTGTTCCGGATCATCGCGCCGGAGATTGTCGAGCTCACTCCGATCGAGGCGGAGTTCGCCAAGCTGTTCGGCAACGCCTATCGCTACATCGAATTCGCGGCGACCAACCAGTTCTATCTGATCGCCCAGTCGGCCGGCGTCGATTATCAGCGCATTCTCAAGGCAATGAAGCACAATTATCCGCGCGCGAAGAACATTCCGAAGCCCGGATATGCCGCGGGTCCCTGCCTGATGAAGGACACGATGCAGCTCACTGCGTTCGCGCGCAACGAATTCAGTCTCGGGAACGCCGCGATGCTGATCAATGAAGGCTTGCCGCTTCATGTGATCGGGGATCTGCGTCGCCGCTACGACCTCAGCAAGACGACGGTCGGATTGCTGGGGATGGCGTTCAAGTCGGAAATCGACGACGTGCGCGCCTCACTGAGCTACAAATTCAAGAAGGTGCTGAGCGGCTTCGCTCACGAGGTCCTGACCACCGACCCGTTCGTGACCGTGGATCCCGACCTGCTGCCGCTGGACGAGGTGATCGCGCGCAGCGACGTCCTCATCCTATGCACGCCGCATATCAGCTACAAGAGCGCCGATCTCAAGGGCAAGCCGGTCGTCGACGTCTGGGGGCTCCTGGAGAATGCGAACCTCATCACGTGAGGGCGCTCGTGGGGAGGAAGCGCAGGTCAGTCGATAGCCTCCGCGGCCAACAGGCATTCTAGCGATGGACCGTCAGCTCGACATCGTCATCCCGGTCTACAATGAGGGACCGAACATCCTGGCGACGCTGGGCGCGCTGGCGCGCCAGCTCAAGACGCCTTCGCGCGTGCTGATCTGCTACGATTTCGAGGAAGACAATACGTTGCCGGCTGTGCGCGACGCGCCCCGGGCCTATGCCGGCCTCGAAGCTGCCTTCGTTCGCAATCCAGGCCGTGGGGCACATGCCGCGGTGATGGCGGGCTTTGCCGCCTCGACCGCCCCCATCGTCGTGATGTATCCGGCCGATGATGATTTCAACGCGGGCATCCTCGATGGCATGGTCGGACTGGTCCGCAATGGCTGCGACATCGTCTGCGCAAGCCGCTTCATGGCTGGCGGCACCATGCAGGGCTGTCCCTGGCTCAAGGCCGTGCTGGTGCGGACGGCGGCTTTCACATTGCATCACTTTGCCGCCTTGCCGACCAGGGATCCGACCAGCGGCTTTCGCATGTTCTCGCGCCGGGTCATCGATCAGATCAGAATCGAATCCGACCAGGGATTTTGCTACAGCATCGAACTGCTGGTGAAAGTTCACCGGCTGGGCTGGCGGATAGCCGAGGTTCCGGCGCTTTGGTATGAGCGGCAGCACGGCGCGAGCAGATTCCGCGTCCTCAAATGGTTGCCCGCCTATTTGCGCTGGTTCAGATATGCTTTCGCGACGACCTATCTGCGTCGCCCGCCGGAAACAGTTCTGATGCAATCCAAGCCGGCTCAAAGGGCCTAACGCATGTCCGAACAGCGGCCCAAGGTCATATCCCGGAACATCCAGCCGGTTTCGCCATGGGTGGAATTGATCGCGCGCGAGGTCGAGTTCTCGCCGGGCCGGATCGAGGTTTATCACGC
>JAFAHH010000099.1 GCA_019237355.1 Acetobacteraceae bacterium
CCTGGACCCGCTGGGGCCGAAAGGCCCCAGGCCCCACCCACTAAGTGATTGGATTGCAAAGGCTCTGCCTTTGCTGGGGTCCAGGGGCAAAGCCCCTGGCCTTCTGTCGATGCTTGCAAATGACCGACTTCAGCGTTTTTCCGCAGCCTGCTAGACTCCGTCACGGTTATCCGCGCGTCGCTACGTGGAGAACAGGCAAGCCGTCTTTTCGTAGCAACAGTTTCGGTTGGCGATCACGCACAAAATAGTCGATCCCACGGTTCATCACGTTTGCGGCCCGATCTCGCAACCAAGCATTAACTTTTATGGGACATAACGAGAACACCGACGGCGCTCCGCCGCGCCAATCACGCCAGAATGGCCCGACCCCGAGAAGAGATCAGCCATGCTTGCCGATTGGAACGCACTTTCTGACGAGCTTCAGCTTACCCTTTCCCAGGAGGCACTGTTTCACGCAGCCGAAACGATTGCCTGGCAAGCCGAATCACTGGCCGAAGAAATCGAGTGCGGGAACCTGGCCGATCGGGGCGGGCCCGACGCGCTGCGCTTGCTTGCGGCGGTCGTACGCTGCAACGGCCGGGACCGCCTGGTGCCGGCCGGCTGCGCCTAGAGCACGATGTCTTTAGGTTGAAGTCATCATGCTATAGAATTCCGGTTTGAAAGCGCGATTATTAGATTAGAGCGCGATGGCTTGAGGCGGAATCGCCGGAAAGCCTGAATCGCGCTCTCAAAGCCAAAAATCCTAGAGCGGTTTCCACTCAAGTGAAACCGCTCTATATTCGTTTGGCGAGTAGATTCACGCGATGTGGATCGCCTTCGACGATTCCACCTGATCGCGATCTGCTCTAGAGCGGGATGAGTTGACCAAAAGTCATCCCGCTCTAGCCCTCGCGGCCGTGGTCGAGATTGATGGCCACGAAGGCGGGCTCCCCGTTGCGGATCACGCGCAAGGCAAGCGCGTGATCGTGTGACCGAGTGGCCCTACGAACGGCATTCACCACATCATCCGGCGAGGAAACCGATTTCGTGCCGATCCCGATGATAACATCGCCCGGCTGGATTCCCGCTTGCTCGGCTGGGGAACCCGGCTGAACTTGCGCCACGACCGCGCCCTTCACATTTGGTGGGACATCGAACTGGTCGCGAACTCCGGGTGTAAGCGGCGCTAGAGCCAAACCGACCCGGGCTTGACCTTCTTCGTCTTGCTGCGGAGCACCGCCCTCAGCGACTTGCTCGTTCGGCAAGGACGAGACAGTCACCTCGATTGTCCGGTGCTCGCCATTGCGAACCACATCGAGCTTGGCCGTGTCGCCGGGCTTTACGGCCGCAACTTGCACTGCGAGGTCGCGCGGGTTTTGCACATTCTGCCCATTGACTGATTCGATAACGTCCCCCGGCTGGAGGCCGGCCTTGGCGGCAGGGCTGTCCGGTTTCACCCCAGCAAGCAAGGCACCCCTATCCGGCACGTTCAGGGCCTTCGCCATTTGCGAGCTGACCTGCTGAGCTTCCACCCCGATGTACCCGCGGGTCACATGCCCGGTCTGCTCGATCTGAGCCACGACTGATTTTATCGTGTTGGAGGGGATCGCGAAGCCGATTCCGATCGAGCCGCCCGTCGGTGACAGGATCGCGGTGTTCATGCCGACCGCTTTGCCGTCTTGCGTGAATAAGGGCCCGCCAGAGTTACCGCGGTTGATGGGCGCGTCGATCTGAATAAATTGGTCGTAGGGTCCAGCGCCGATGTCCCGGCCCTCGGCCGAAACGATGCCCGCAGTTACGGTCCCGCCGAGGCCGAACGGATTGCCGATCGCCACGACCCACTCCCCGGGCCGGAGATGGTTGGAATCGCCTAGTTGTATGTAGGGCAGCTTATGGCCTGCATCGACCTTGAGCACTGCGATATCGGTTCGTGGATCGCGGCCCATTACCTTGGCCGGTAGTTCGGTACCGTCATCGAGCACCACCTGCACGCTCTTGGCGTTCTGCACGACATGGTTATTTGTTACGATCGTACCGTCTGGATTGATGATGAATCCGGAGCCGCGTGCTTCGACTTGCCGGGCGCGGCCGGGGAACATCTGGCTGAAGGGGAACGGAACCGGCCCCTCGTCGCTGGCCGCGCTCACATTCATCTTGGTGGTAATGGAAACCACGGCCGGCTTGACCTGTGCGACAAGGTTGGAAAAGTCGGGCAGCGGATGCTGCAGCTCGGTCGCGCCAGGCGGGTTGACGGGGGCGGCGTTGGCGCCGGGGTTTTCGGCAAACGCGCCGTGGCCCACGGCGTAGCCTCCCAATGCAGTGCCGGCCAGCAGCACAGCCGCAAACGCGGTCCGCCGTAGCTGGCCCCGGTTGATGTGCGACATAGCGTCTCCTTCGATTTTTGGGGTTGAGCGGCTACTCCTGCCGCTCCTGCCTCGCTAAATGCGTCTTGCAAGGTGACCGTTTGCCACCGGCGGCGATTAAACCCTCGTCATTCGCGCTTTTTTCGCCACCGCACCCGGCCACGGCTGAGGGATCCTCCCGTTTCCGATCGGAGGGATTGCGAGCGCGAGACGTAACGATCGGTCCGCTGGCCAGCGGAGGGTGATTTGCCGGGACGAGTGCTTGCCAACCCAGCGGGGACGGTAAACCGGAGATTTACTTCCAGCCGCCAGTCGCCTTGTCTGCTACCAAAACATATGGCTGATCGGCGCTCGGGTCGATCCTGAAATTCACGTACATGCCTTGCACGCCATGCCCGGGGACACCGCAGAAATACCAGTAGTCACCCGGCTTGTTAGCGATGAAACTGAAATTGTCCTTCGCGTTTGGCTCAATCCCGCTCTCTGGAGATCATACCCCAGGTGGCGGCTTGGTCGCCCCGGCAGGGGCAATCTTGGCCGTCGCCTCCACCGGACCGCCCTTTTCAAAGGTAACCGTAACCGGCATCGAGTCGCCGGGCTTCAAGGCCTGCTTCAACCCCACCAGCATCACATGGTAGCCGCCTGGCTCCAGCCGCAGCGGCGCATCTGGTCCAACGGGCAATCTACCGACCGGCCGCATTTGCATCACCCCCTGCTCATGGCTTGATTGATGCAGCTCGGCCGATTGCGCGACCGGAGTACTCACCCCAGTCAGAAAATCGGGCGAGCCGGTAACCGTGACCGTCATGTAAAGCGCACTGTTTTGCCCCGGCCCGGCAGCACGCGCCCAGATGTGCTCCAGCTTGATGTCCTGCCGGGCCGCATAAGCCCAAAGCGGCAAAACCGAGACAGCAGCGGCGATTAGCAATCTTTGCATCACGGCCCTACTTCTAGGATAAATATTTGGCAATATCGGTCGCCAAGGCCTCCGGGGATTCAGACGGGATTGGTGCGATGAACCGGCCGTCCGGACCCATCAGGTAAAGCACAGAACTGTGGTCCACAGTGTAGTCTTTAGGCCCTGGTCCCGTCCGGTGAATTGCCCGGTAAACGCGATACTCTTTCGTCACCGCGGCGATTTGCTCGGGAGTTCCTGTAAGGCCGATCAGCTTTGGTGAGAAATTGCCCACGTATTGCTTGATCACCGCCGGTGTATCGCGATCGGGATCAAGCGTGATGAAAATGGGCTGCACCCGGTCCGCTTTCGGGCCAAGTTGGTCTAGTGCCTCCGCAACCTCGTTGAGGGTCGTAGGGCAGGCATCCGGGCAGAAGGTGAAGCCGAAATACACCAGCATATAGCGGCCCCGGAACGAGCGGTCCGTGACTTGCTGGCCCAATCCATCGATCAACGTGAAAGGACCGCCAATGCCGGAGGCCTGACTGTGGGCCTGGAATAGCCACGTCGCGACGCCGGCAATGACCAGCACCGCTGCAAAGGCCATTCCCACAATCGCCAGCCGATATCCGCGCCGGTGCGGACCAAAGTCAAGCCTCATGGGCCGATTCCAGATAGCTCAGAAGCATGCCTGTACCTTTGCCTTTGCGGCCCACCCGCCATTTTGCCGAGCCTGACGCCGCCAAGGTTCCAGCAAAGTGGGGCTGCGCCCAGATAGAAGCAAAATACGCAGGCATCAAGTCCAGCCCTGCAGGATCAGGAATATTGAATTAGCAATGTTGCGGGCTGCTAGCGAGCGCTTATGCCCGACCGGACCGCCGGTCACTCATTAGTCAACAGCCCGACCGTAGCTTACACCAGCAGCCCTACTACCCCTTGGCCTTGCTGAGGGGTTTGATTAACCCTCTTGCTATATCTATTAATCTCCGCATTCTGTTTTGCTTTTCCCTTGGAGGCGCGATTTGTTCTTCTGAAAGCGCGATCCGTTCTTCAAGAGGATCAATGACGTTGATGCAGAAAGCAATGTACCTCTTGCTCATGTTTACGTAATCGTCTAGACACCAGGCATGCGGCACCTCCTCACGACCCACATCCCAGCGCCCGGGCGAAAGCCGGAGCGCAGCAGCGACATGTTCTGCCTCAGTCCAGGCTTCGTTTAGGCGATCCGTGATCCCCTCGATTGCAGCGCAAGTTTCGCGTACGAGTGTTTCCCTGAGCAAACTCGTTGCGAAAATAGCCCTCCAGACCGCTGGCGGATGTGTCCGTAATGACTGGAGCGCCAAGGTAGCTTCACCTCGATCCAGGAGTTGCCCGAGCACGATAGCCGCGAAGGCTAACACGAAGGTGATCTCGCCAACCTCTGCAGTGCTTAGACGCTTAGGGCTATGCCCCATCAGCCCCGCTTCCACCAGCATCATGTCAAACGCGTGCACGTCAGCGTCGAACTCAATAAACCGCAACTGCTCCTCACCAAAGCGCGAACTGTTCAGCTGGAACGCCTCGTCGATCACACCCAGCCCCTCGCCTTGGCGCAGAATCTTGAGATGACGGCGCGCGAGATGGGCCATCTCGTGATGCACTACCAGCTGCGCAACTCTGCAGTATAGCTCGTGAAGTGCATTGATCCGCTCACCCCTGACGCCAGGTCCTGAAAACCCGCCAATCAGCGCGTGGGCTAATTCTTCCGAGACACTCGCCTCATTGGACGTTGTCCCGCGTGGATAGGCATCATCCAGCAATTTCTTCTCGGTCATTGCGCAAGCGAGAGCATCGGCGGTGGCGGTCAGCATCCCACGGCTCACGACAATTGCTGACCGCCGGGGTGCGGCTACGGCCCAGGCGTTAACCGTGCAGTTGTCGACCGCGAAGAACGCAAGCTCACCAATGCGCCCTTCGTAGCTGCTGCCTTCGAGTTGCGCGTCCGAATCTTGGATCACCTGCGTCCAGCAACTCAGAAGGACTTCCTCTCGGAATGTGACACCTGTTTCAAGCATGCCTCCGATGCGGCGAATTTCGTGGTGGCTTCGCCAAAACCCCTGGCTGCCACCCGGCTCACTCGACCAAAAGCTCATTCAAGGATCCGGATCTGTCGTGATAATTTACCATTTAAGATTGTTTAACCAAGAGGGAAGGATGGCAGCACCACTACGCATCCGCCTGCCGCAGGAATCACTGGCCGCAGGACCTGAGGAGCCACAGGAGAAAGCAAAAACCTATTTGGGTGAGCTAGTTAAGCTCATCCCGGCCGAGATCGTCGCACTCTACATTTTCGGTCGAGGCCTGATTTCGGCTCAGTTCGGGATGCCGACCCCCGCGGCGCTGTTACCCGAGTGGGCCTACTGGATAGGTTGGTTCCTCCTCTGTTTGATCCTCCTTGTGCTCGTGAGGTGTTGGCTCACCTCAGATTCCGAAACGACTTTGGGCCCGGAATGGCCCGCAGTGTGGCTCGCCGTGAGCGCCTTCGTTGTTTGGGTTTACTCTATGGGCGATGTGTTCGACCGAGTACTCCGGATCTGGGATCCGCTCCTGGCAAGCCTGCTCGTTCCCGCCCACACCATAGCCGGCCCGGCGATCTATCGGGGGCTGGCAAGAAAGTCCTAAGCCCGGCCCATACTTTGCTGGCTTGAATTTCCTTGGTTTTGGATCGGCCATGCCAGCCGATCCCTAGACCAGGAGTATGGACGAGCAATGTTGCGCGCCCAAGCGAGCCGTCCTACCCGCCCGGCCCGATTATTGGGGCTCAGCGCCCGTCCAACGCTTCGAGACTACGCCTGAGCCGCCCCCTCGAGAATCTCATCCGTAATTACCGCGAACTCGGCGAGAGTCGCGCTACCAAAGTTAGTGGTAATGGCGACATCCGTGGCATCCCGCCCATGCGCCATCAAAATCCGGCCGATACGACGGTGGTTGTGGCGGGCGTCGAATGTGTACCACCGCCCACCCAGATAGGCCTCGAACCAGGCGCTAAAATCCATTGGGGAATCGGCCGGAGGTACGCCGATATCACCCAGGTAGCCTGTGCAGTAGCGGGCGGGGATGTTCATGCATCGGCAGAACGTGACCGCAAGATGCGTGAAATCCCGGCATACCCCCTTTCGCTCCATGAACGCGTCCCAGGCCGTCTTCGTGGGACGCGCATATTCATAGCCGAATGTTATTCGCTCATGAACATAGTCACAGATGGCCTGGACTCGACCCCATCCGAGCGGCGAATCCGCGAAAAGCGACCACGCCGTGTCCGAAAGCCGATCGGTTTCGCAATAGCGGCTGCCAAGCAGGTAAACAAGCACATCGTCTGGCAGATCTTCGATTGGATGCTGCTGCGCATCCGGCGCGAATTCGTCCGGAGCACCAGAATCCTCAATGATAAAATCATTAGAAATTGTGAGCCTGCCTTCCGGGCCCACGATTCGGTGACAGATGTTGCCAAAACCGTCCCGATATTCCCGGGCGGATATGGCCGGATCGAACGCTATCTCGTGCGGCGTGCGAAGACCGGGCAAGCGCGAAGGGTGCACACTTAGCACCAAAATCATCGGCGTGGGCCTGGGCAAGTCATAGCCAATTCGAAACCCGGCGCGGATCAGCATCGGTTCATCCTTCCTCTACGTCTTAAGAGTGCATCTGTTACCGCTCCCAGGCTTCGGATGCGCTGTAATCCGTTTCTGCGGTAATGGCCTGAACACTGACTTCCACCGTCATCCCCAAGCTTTCCGATGGAAAGCCGGTCCAAGTGCCCGAAATCGGCGACGCTTGCCGCGGGTCGCGCGCGACTGCCACGCGGATCAAGTCGCGATTGCCCACGATCCCGTTGGTGGGATCGAATTCAACCCAGCCCGCGCCGGGTAAGAACACGCGAACCCACGCATGGGTCGCCCCACCCCCCACATGGCCGCGCCCGTCGTGACCCGGCGAGAACAAGTAGCCGGAGACAAACCGGGCTGCAAAGCCGAGGCAGCGCACGGCCTCGATCATGAGCATCGCAAAGTCGCGGCACGTGCCGCCACCAAGCCGCAACGTCTGGAGCGGCTCCTGAGTGCCCTTCTCAGACCGGGCAACATAGGCGAGATTCTCCCGGATAGCGTGAGTCATTGTCGTAAGCAGATCGTAGGTTCTGGCCGGCTTGTCCTTGGGCAAGAATTGCCGGGCCCAACGCTCGAGCCGTCGCCCGGGATCAGGGAATTGCGGCTCAATTGATCTCAGGAGGTCTGGCATTTCCTCCGCACCATAGGAGAACGGATAGCATTCGGCGTGCTCATCGAGCTGAAAATCCAGCGCGTGCATCGGGGAGTGATCCAAAACCACCCTGCTATCAAAACGGAGTTCCGTGGCACGCCCGCTAAACTGGGCGAGGGCTACGCAATTACCAAACACGTCGTGAATCCATCGCAGCCTTGACGGCTCCGGCGTGATCTCGAGCGTGGTCTCCACCAACCTCTGATCGTGGCCCTCGCGGGGACGCAGCATGAGACGGTGCTCCCCAAAAGCAACGGGCTGCTTATACCGATAAGTCGTGACGTGGTGCACTGAAAGAATCGGCATCGGCTACTTACATTTCTTGTTCTGGTCTGGCCTCGGAGGAGTGACCAAAGAAAGACGCATATAAGTCTCGGGTTACAGCAATGAGTTCTTCTTGTATCTGGTCGAGAAACTCGTGAAGACCCTGAATGATGATGTGCGGCGCCGGAGTAGCGCGCAATGCGGCGCTTAACGACTGGCATATGCGGGCGGCTTCATCGCCACCGTTCAAATCGTAGAGCGAACGCAACTCCGTCAGCAGGCGGTTGGTTTCGGATAAACAGAGCGAAACCGACCTGGGAAACCGAGGGTCGAGCAACAAGAATCCTGTAACGCGCGCTGGCGTGATCTGGCCGGCATGAAGCCTGCGATACGCGTGATACCCAGCCGCCGAGCGCAACAGCACATTCCATTGGCTGGCGTCCACCGGGCTGCCTACATCACTCGGCTTCGGCAGGAGCGCGTGATATTTGATGTCTACCAAACGTGTGGTGGCGTCGGCACGCTCTATACAACGCCCAATTTGGTAGAAGTACCAGGCCTGGTCGCGAAAGAACGTGCCTTCCGTGATGCCGGTATGAGTTTGACACGCTTCTTTGATCCAACGGAACAAGGAGGTAAGGTTGCCCGCACTCAGATCCACCGGACGGAGTGCGTTCACCTGGTTGTAAAACATATTTAGCTGCATCCACATTTCAGTGGAAATGAGCGGTCGCAGTGTCCGCCCGTTCTCCCGCGCATTTCTTACAGCAGTCATTATGGAGGTCGGGTTGCCTCCATCCAAAACGTAAAATTCAAGGACATCGGAGGCTGAAGCCACAGCGTGCTGGGCAAAAAAGCGCTCCTCATCGGCATGAAGCCGCACGATCGGAAGCCAGTCTAGCCCTCCCGCGCTATCACGGGAGAAGGTTTCGTTTACATCCAGAATTCTGGCAAGATTCTCCGTCCGCTCGACATACCGCGCCAGCCAGAAAATACACTCCGCGTAGCGAGAGAGCAGGTTTTCAGGCAAGCACCCACGTGTCTTTCGACCCGCCCCCCTGCGAGGAGTTGACCACGAGCGAGCCTTTGCGAAGCGCCACACGCGTTAGCCCGCCGGGTAGAACCCAGGTGCTGGCGCCCGTGATCGCAAATGGCCGGAAATCCACATGACGAGGCTCGACGCCGGTCTCAACCAACGTCGGCGAAACAGAGAGGCTGATACAGGGCTGGCTGATGTAATTCGCCGGGTTAGCGATCAGCTTGGCCCGGCAATCCTTCAGCTCCTGACCGGTCGCCCGGGGACCGATGGTAATCCCGTAACCGCCCGCTTCCCCCACCGGCTTGACCACAAGCTCCTGCAAATGATCGAGCGTGTAGCACAGCCCTTCCGGTTCGCCGCAGATGTGGGTCGTCACATTGGATAGGACTGGGTCCTCTGCCAAATAGTATCGAATGATTCGCGGCATATAGGCGTACACGGCCTTGTCATCTGCGACCCCCGTTCCAATAGCATTAGCCAAGGCCACATTCCCCGCCCGATACGCGCGCATAAGGCCGGGAACGCCGATTACGCTATCGGGACGGAACACTTCAGGATCGAGGAATTCGTCGCTGATCCGGCGATAGATCACATCGACCCGAGAAAGACCACGCGTGGTTCGCATGTATACGCGGTCATTCTCCACCCGGAGATCGCTGCCCTCAACCAGGGGAACTCCCATCTCTCGCGCGAGAAATACATGCTCGAAATACGCGGCGTTATAGATGCCCGGCGAAAGCAGCACGATTCGCGGACGATCGGTAGGGCGAGGCGCAATTTCGCGCAAGGCTTGGGCCAGCTTCGGTCCATAATTTTCCACCGCCCGCAGAGGAATCCCGTCCAGCAAGTCTGGAAACGCCCGCATCATCATATGCCGGTTTTCAATGACATAACTGACGCCAGAAGGAGTCCGCGCGTTATCCTCGAGTACCAAAAAGCGGCCCTTGTGGTCGCGAACGATATCGATGCCGCACACACTTATATAGGTTTTATGCGGGAGAGTGACGCCTTGCATCGCTAGGTGGTAGTTTGGGTTCCCAAGCACAAGCTGAGCGGGAAGGACTTCGTCTTTGATGATTTTTTGCTCGTGATACAAATCATCGAGCAGCAGATTCAGTGCCGTGACGCGCTGCACCACGCCGCGTTCGATCTGCCGCCAATCTTCGGGCGATAGCACGCGTGGAATAACGTCGAAAGGCAGGATGCGATCAATCGACTCGGCGCCTGAATAAATGGTGAACGTAATCCCGAGGTTATAAAGTTCCGCCTGAGCCCGGGAAGCACGCTGTCGGATCGCATCGAGCGAGAGCGCTGCTAGCCGGTTCCGTATCTCTCCGGTGGCCCCACTATGCACCATTTCGCAATAGAAGCCATTCGGGTCGTATTGGGCGAGAACCGAGTTGTCCATGTCTTCTCCGGAGCACGGATATCATTCGGACGGCTCTGCATTTACCATGCCAGTGCGCACCGAGCCGGCGGTACCGGCCAATCACCCGGCCAAATAGCAGCGCCTCCGCCTAGGCTGACGAAATTGCGGATGCCCTACCCGCCGACAGGCCGCCTACAGTCTAGGCAGGTTCGGATTACCCAGACCAATATTTGGGCAGAGCATTCCTAATTGACTTAGACGTAAGGCCGAACCATTTGGCCCCGCTAACAACCACCCCCGGCCTGGTGCAGCGCCTTGGCGACGCATTTGTTGGCCTCCAGTTCCGCCCGTATCTCGGCGGCCAAGACCGGATTAGCCCGCCGGATCTGCCCGACGCGCAGCGCCGCGGCAGCACCAGGCGCTGGCGCTATTTCCCAGGCTTCGAGGAAGAGCAGGTCTTGAACCGCTTTCCAGTCATGTGTCTGAAACAGAACCCGGCGCAGCGCCTTTGTACGCGGTAATGCGGGCAGAGCCGTTACCGTAGACATTGAAATACCTCCCGTGTTGTAGATTTTTTGCCGGCTTATTCAGATGCTTTGGCGCATATGCCGAGATCCGTTTATGGGCCCGGCCGCAACGTTGTTCTCACAAGGGGCCGTCCTCGGCTATGCTGAGGGTTTATGCCTAAACCCGCTTAGCGTGTCAAAACGAAAAGTCTGGGACGACGGGCAGAGATCGTAGCCTCGGCCTCTGCCCTCTTTCGGCCTCAAAGGTCGTCAATAACGATAGAGGTCATGCTTGAAGGGACCATTCGGATCAACCCCGATATAGGCCGCCTGCTTGGAAGTAAGTTTGGTCAGCTGCGCCCCGACCTTGGCTAAATGAAGCGCGGCCACCTTTTCATCCAAATGCTTGGGCAAAGTATAAACAAGCCGTTCGTAACGCCCGGGCGGCGCTGACCAAAGCTCGATTTGCGCAAGCACCTGATTGCTGAACGACGCACTCATGACAAAACTGGGATGGCCAGTCGCGTTCCCGAGGTTCACCAGCCGTCCTTCGCTGAGCACGATCAGCCGCTTGCCATCCGGGAATACCACTTCGTCAACTTGAGGCTTCACGTTCTCCCAGCGATGATTGCGTAGAGCCTCGATCTGTATTTCACTGTCGAAGTGGCCGATATTGCAAACAATAGCGCGGTGCTTCATCTGGCGCATGTGATCGATGGTGATGACGTCAACATTGCCAGTAGCGGTCACGAAGATGTCACCGCGGGGCGCCGCGTTTTCCATTGTGACGACCTCATAACCTTCCATCGCCGCTTGAAGCGCGCAAATCGGATCCACCTCGGTCACGAGGACCCGGCATCCTCCGTTGCGTAGGCTGGCTGCTGAGCCTTTTCCGACATCCCCGTATCCGCACACCACTGCGACCTTACCAGCCAGCATAACATCCGTGGCGCGGCGAATCCCGTCGACGAGCGATTCCCGGCAGCCATACAGATTATCAAACTTTGATTTGGTAACGCTGTCATTCACGTTGATTGCCGGAGCAAGCAACTTGCCTACTTTGGCCATCTCGCGCAGCCGATGAACTCCGGTCGTGGTCTCCTCGGAAATTCCGCGCACATCGGTCAACAGCTCCGGGTATTTCTGGTGCATGACCAGGGTCAGATCGCCGCCATCGTCGAGAATCATGTTGGGAGTCCATCCATCCGGGCCGTGAATGGTCTGTTCGATGGCCCACCAGAACGCGTCCTCGTCCATGCCCTTCCAGGCGAACACCGCTACGTTAGCAGCGGCCATGGCCGCCGCCGCGTGATCTTGTGTGGAGAAAATATTACACGATGACCAGCGAACGGTGGCGCCCAGCGCTAGGAGGGTTTCGATCAGCACCGCGGTCTGGATGGTCATGTGCAGGCAGCCAGCAATCCGGGCGCCTTTCAGAGGCTTTTCGGCTCCAAATTCCGCCCTTATGGCCATCAGCCCAGGCATCTCGTCCTCGGCCATGGCAATTTCTTTCCGGCCCCACTCGGCCAGGCTGATATCCTTCACCTTGTAGTCCGGCGCGGTCGAACAGTCGGGCATCAAAGCAGCTCCTGATGAGGCTGGCGCCGTCCTATAAGCATCAGCAGCGTCGCGCAACGGGTGCTTGGTGAAAGGCGGCGGCCCAGTCTCAGATCGTGGGTCTTCAGCTCGGATCCATCAGTTTGGTAAGCAGGGCAGCGACGTCCGGGATAGGCAACCAATCCACAATCAAATCGCAACGCTAAATGGGCATGCGCTCGGCAGACTCCGCGGGGGCACGCCATCAATGATAGTTGCCAGGGTTACAGCCAACGCTTCTTGATAAAGACCCCGGACATTGATCCGGCCTCGCATAGAAGGCGTGAAACTTCGCCGCGCATCAACGAGAAAAGTGAGGGCTTCGTTTCGCCAATGCTCGCTCGGGCCTGAAGGCCAGCCATGGATCTTCAGGAGATGCTCGAGGGCCCGGACAAGCAGGCTGCGAACGGCCCGCAGTTCGGATTGGCCCACGTCCTGGACTTCTTCGATCACGTTCTCCCAGTCAACCTCCACATTGCCCTTTTCGCCAGCGGAAAGGCGGCGCAGTAACCTGGCTTGCGCTCCGACCAGATTAGAATGGCGGTCCTGTACAGATCGGTAGACACATGCCGGCCTAGGCTAGGTATTCATGGCATCAAAGAAATCCTGGTTGGTCTTGCTGTATTTCAGCTTGTCGAGCAAGAACTCCATCCCATCCACGGCACCCATTGGGTTCAAGATACGGCGCAGCACCCACATCTTGGCCAGAGTCGCTTTGTCCACCAGCAACTCTTCTTTCCGGGTGCCCGACTTGGTGATGTCGATGGCCGGGAAGGTGCGCTTATCCGAGAGCTTGCGGTCGAGAATGATTTCCGAATTACCGGTGCCCTTGAACTCTTCAAAGATCACCTCGTCCATGCGGCTGCCGGTATCGATCAGTGCGGTTGCGATGATCGTCAGCGACCCGCCTTCCTCGATGTTGCGGGCGGCGCCAAAAAACCGCTTCGGCCGCTGCAAGGCATTCGCGTCGACCCCGCCGGTCAGCACCTTGCCCGAGGAGGGCACCACGGTGTTATAGGCGCGTGCGAGCCGGGTAATCGAATCAAGCAGGATCACCACATCGCGCTTGTGCTCAACCAGGCGCTTGGCTTTTTCCAGCACCATTTCGGTTACTTGCACATGCCGGGTAGCTGGCTCATCGAAGGTGGAGCTGATCACCTCACCCTTGACGCTGCGCGCCATATCCGTGACTTCTTCCGGCCGCTCGTCGATCAGCAGCACGATTAGAAACACTTCGGGCTGATTAGACGCAATGGCCGTTGCGATATTTTGCAACATTACGGTTTTGCCAGTGCGCGGAGGTGCAACGATCAACGCCCGCTGGCCCTTGCCGATGGGCGCAATCAGATCGATCACCCTCGGGGTAAAATCCTTCCCCGGCCCTTTGGCGACCGACTGGAAATTCTCCATTTCCATTTTCAGCCGCCCGTCAGGATAGAGCGGGGTCAGGTTGTCGAAATTGATCCTATGCCGCACGGATTCAGGCGGTTCGAAATTAACGCTATCGACTTTGAGTAACGCGAAATAGCGCTCCCCATCCTTGGGAGCACGGATCTGGCCTTCCACCGTGTCGCCAGTGCGCAATCCGAACCGGCGAACCTGGCTCGGTGAAACATAAATGTCATCCGGACCCGGGAGGTAATTGGCCTCCGGGCTGCGGAGGAAACCAAAGCCGTCCGGCAGGATTTCCAGGGTGCCTTCACCGTGGATAGCCTGGTCGTTCTCGGCGAGGTTTTTGAGGATTGCGAACATCATGTCCTGCTTGCGCAGGCTCGATGCGTTCTCAATCTGCAAGGATTCGGCAAAGCTTAGCAGGTCGGCGGGAGACTTTGCCTTGAGTTCGGCGAGATGCATGAAAAGCCTCAGGAATGAAGCAGGCGGGACAACGCCCGGTATAGGGAATGCGGCTGACAAGCCCGTCAGCGCTGCCACATGGACAATTTTTAAGGCGGGGTGGCGGCTGTGGCCGCCGGTGCAGAGAAGATACCGGAAGCTAAAACGTGCCGTCCCTGTCCGTCAATTGCCAAAGTGGGCCATTGCTTGAGAAAATCAAGGCTAAGGCTCACGTAGCCAGCCTCAGCCCCCATTATTAGCCGGGGTGTCGCCGGGTCATGAAGATGACGGGGCTATCAAGGGATGTAAACCCCAGCCCCGCATAAAAATCCTGCGCATCGCGCGTGGCGAGCAGCCAGCGCCGCAACCCCTGCAGATCAGGGTGATCGAGCACCGCTTGAACCAAGGCCCGCCCCAGCCCCTTTCCTCGCTGCCCTGCGATGACGAATACATCGGTAAGCCAAGCAAAAGTGGTAAGATCGGTCACGACCCGCGCAAACCCACATTGCCCACCATCTGGTCCATAGAGCCCGAAACACACGCTTGCCGATGCAGCACGCCCAACCTGCTCGCGCGTCATACCGCGGCTCCAATAGCTCTCTTCGGCCAGAAACCAGTAAATCAGGTCCAGATCCAGCCGGTCCCGGTCGTCGTTGATGAGGTAGCCGTTTGCAAGATGTCGCTCGTAGCGCATTAGAATGGCCGGACGATTACCATAATCACGATGACCACCATGAGCACCGTCGGGACCTCGTTGGCGACACGATAAAAGCGCTGTGGCCTTTGGTTGCGGTCTTCCAAGAAATCGCGCCGCCATTTCGAGGCTGCACCATGAAAAGCCGAAAGCATCAGCACGCAGCCGAGCTTTACGTGCCACCACCCGGCCGGCCAGTCGATTATACCCGGGGTCAGCACAAGAATAACACCAAACAGCCAGGTTGCGGCCATGGCCGGGTTGGTAATCTGTTTTAGCAAACGGCGCTCCATAACTTTGAAGCGCTCTGACTCCGCCGAACCCGGACGAAGGTCGCAGTGGTACACGAATAGCCGCGGCAAATAGAGGAGGCCCGCCATCCACGCGATGAGCGCGATCACGTGCAGCGCCTTTGTCCAGGGATAGAGGTGAATGAGTGGGCCGAAGGTCACGCCGCGGCGGCAAGTGGCTGCGGGCAGTTACGGTAACTGGCCGGACAAATACGACCGCCAGCATGGCTGCACAGCCCAGCCCCGCGCGCCCGAGCCGCCCGAGCGAGATCCGCCAAAGCCGCAATAAAGGAAGGGTCATCATTCTGTGCCGGGGCACGAAAATAACCGGGAACCCCCAAGCGGCTGGCAAGGTCCCGGTACTCCACATCGAGCTCCACCAACGTCTCGGAGTGCTCAGACACGAAGGCGATGGGTACGACCAAGACGGCGCTCCGGTCATGCGCTGCTCGCGCGATCTCCTCCTCCGTGCTCGGCCCAATCCATTTTTGCGGCGTGGCGCGCGACTGGTAACAGATAGACCAATCAAGGGGCTCGTCTTTGGCGGCGCCCATCGCGGTAAGCACGGCGGCCACGCTCTGCTCTACTTGCCACTGGTACGGGTCGCCGGCCCTTACGATCACCTCGGGCAAGCCGTGGGCCGAGAACAGGACCCGGAGAGGGATCGTTGGATCGAGGCTGGCCCGCGCTGATTCGTACGTTTGGCTCACGATTGCCGCGGTAGCCTGAGCGTAACCGCCATTATTATGCCAGCAGCATAAGGTGGTCACCGGTGCGATAAGGCCAGCCTGCGCCGCTGCCTCGCGCCAGGCGGTTAGGGAACTGCCGGTAGTGGTCGTGGAATATTGGGGATAAAGCGGGAGCAGGAGAACCTCGTCCGGCGCCCAGGCAGCAACAGCTCGCGCCGTCTCAAGGCTGAAAGGGCGCCAGTATCGCATCGCGATGAAGCAACGGGCTTCCCATTCTGGCAGGGCCACTTCCAGCGATGCGGCCTGGCGTTGGGTAAGCTCGAGCAAAGGCGAGCGCCCGCCGAGCAAGGCGTAGTTGGCGCTGGCTGGTGCTAGCCGCCGCCGGGCGATCATCCGGGCAAGAAACGGCCGGATAAAGAACGGAACCCGGAGGATTGCCGGATCAGTGAATAGATTCTTTAGAAATGGTTTGATTGCGGCCGGGCTATCCGGGCCGCCCAGGTTGAACAGGATAATGGCAATACGCGGCCGCGCTGGGATCATGCGTTTCGCACCATCTGAACCAGAGCACAGACATGATCAACGGGTGTATGCGGTACGATGCCATGCCCGAGGTTAAACACGAACGGATGTCCGCGCATCGCCGTGAGGATCGCGCGAGTTTCACTTTCGAGCGCCATGCCACCAGCGACCAAAGCTTGCGGATCGAGATTGCCCTGCAAGGCCACTCCCTCTGGCACAAGCCGCCGCGCTACGGCCGGGTCAACGGAGGTATCCATTCCCGCAGCGTCCACGCTTGTCTTGGCGGCATAGGCCGGGAACATCAGCCCAGCAAGACGGGGAAACCCGATCACCCGCGCGTGGGGGAAGCGGGCCTTTAACGACTCGGTGATGCGGCGCGAGGATTCGATCACATGAGCCCCAAATAACGACGGCGGCAAGACCCCGGCCCAGCTATCGAACAGCATTACGGCATCCGCGCCAGCTTCGAGCTGCTGGGTGAGAAACGCGATGGTCGCTTGCGTGAGCAGGGAAACCAGCTTGCTGAACAGCGCGGGTTTGGCATGTGCCATCAGCCGCGCAGAGGCGAAGTCCGCCGATCCTCCGCCTTCGACCATGTAGCACGCGACTGTGAATGGCGCGCCTGCAAAGCCGATCAGCGCGGTCTTCGCATCGAGCCTAGCGCGCACACGCCGCACGGTCTCGATGACCGGCTCCACCCGTTCGCGCATCCGATTGAGATCAAGCGTGGCCAGGCTCGCCGGGTCGCTTAGCTTCGGTAATACCGGCCCCTCGGCAAACCGAAGAGGATGCCCGAGCGCCCAGGGGAGGATGAGAATATCGCTGAACAGGATGGCAGCATCGAACCCAAACCGGCGAATCGGTTGCAGGGTGATTTCCGTCGCAAGGTCCGGCGTCGTAAAGAGCGTCAGAAGATCCGGAACCTCGGCCCGCAGCGCACGATATTCAGGCAAGTAGCGGCCTGCCTGCCGCATCACCCATAAGGGTGGCGGCCAGACAGGCTCGCCTGCTAGAGCCCGCATCAACGGTTTTTCCATCATGGTCTTTTAGCTTGGTCGGCTAGGGATATGACCACCTCGGCTTTCCGGATTCGAGGAGACTGATCTCAGATGAAGTTCTTTTAAGACGGGTAGGAGATGGCCCTGTGCAAAACGGGGTACCCGGCTTCCTCGCCTGTGACGCAGGCACTGATCCACATCAACTATAATGGCTAAATGGCCGGAATTCCGGCCGCTTTCGGGTTCTTCCCCAAGATGAGCTAATCGCCATCTGCAGTTGATACCGCGCATCACAGTCAGACCGCTTGTCCCCAGGATTCGCAAGCGAGGTGGAAGTTCCCGCTTTCAAAGCCGGTTATCCCCGTTATCCTTGAGTTATGCTGACCAATCGCATGAACCTGCACCTCGTGTCGGATGCGACAGGGGAGACTCTGAATGCGATCGCCCGAGCCACAACTGCTCAGTTTGAGCATGTGCACATCATCTACCATCGGTGGTCACTGATACGGACGCGCTTCCAGCTTCATCGCGTGCTGGAGGGAATCGAACACGAACCGGGTCCAGTACTCTCAACCGTAATTGACAGAGCGTTGCGCGCCGAACTGGAGGCTGCTTCCCAACGTCTGAAAGTTCCGGTGGTCAACGTGCTCGATCCTGTGCTGACGATGCTGCAGGAGGCTATCGGTGAACAGGCTGCGGCCCGGCCGGGCCGGCAGTATGTGCTCGATGCCGATTATTTCCGCCGCATCGATGCGATGCACTTTGTACTTGCCCATGACGACGGGCAATCCCAAGCAACCCTGGCCGAGGCCGATGTGTTACTTGTTGGCGTCTCGCGTAGCTCGAAAACGCCAACCTGCTTCTATTTGGCTAACCGGGGCGTCAAGGCGGCTAATATCCCTCTGGTTCCCAACTTGGCCGCATCACCGGGGCTGGAAAATCCAACCTGTCCAGTGATTGGTCTCACCCTAGAGGCTGAAGCGCTGATCGACATCCGTCGCCACCGGTTACGGCTCATAGGCCAGGGCGCAAGGCACGACCAACAGGACTACATCGACCCGGAGATCGTGAAAGCCGAACTGCTTTGGGCTCGGCGCCTGTGCACCAAGCGGGGCTGGCCGGTTATCGACGTAACTCGTAGATCGATTGAGGAAACAGCAGCCACGGTATTGCAACTCATGGAATCCTGGCAAGCTCGCCGGCAGAAGGTGATGCAAGGATGAAGGCTGGGCTGCAGCGACCGGATCCCCTGTTGGTGCTGGCGAGCGGCAGCGTTGCCCGGCAGCGCTTGCTGCAAGCTGCCGGGCTTCAGTTCGAGGCCTTTCCAGCCTCGGTCGATGAGGGTTTGATCAAGCAATCCGCGCGCGCCGAGGGGGCGGCTATCCAGGAGGCGGCCTTGCTGGTTGCCGAGTTCAAGGCCAAGCGGGTCGGACTACGTTTTCCCGAAGCGCTGATAATTGGCGCGGACCAGATCCTTGATTGCCAAGGTGCTTGGTTCGATAAACCCGGATCGCTCGCCGAAGCCCGGGCTCAGCTTCATGCGCTCAGGAGCAAAACCCACCAGCTTGCGACGGCGGTGGTTTGCGTGCAGGGCGGAAGCCGCATCTGGCATCAAGTCGTGTCCCCTCGATTGACCATGCGGCGATTCTCGGAGGACTTCCTGGAAGCATACATTGCCGCCGAAGCCGAGTTTTTGGTGCAAAGCGTCGGGGCCTACCGGATTGAAGGCCTCGGGCTACAGTTATTTTCGGAGGTGGAAGGTGATGCCTCGGCTATTCAGGGCCTTCCGCTTCTAGCCTTGCTCGGGTTCCTGCGGCAATACGGCGTGCTGCTGGAATAACAAGACCTTCATGCCGCTTGGGCGCGTGCAATTCTGCTCCGAATGTCCTGTTTACTGAGATTTCGATGGCTTTCCATGTACATCACAAGATCTTCGCCAGGAATTGGGCGGCTGAAATAGAATCCTTGTCCCTGTGTGCAGCCATAGCTGCGTAGAGCAGCGGCTTGTTCCTCCGTTTCGACGCCCTCGGCTGTGGTCACCATTCCCATGCTTTCAGCAAGGCCGATGATCGCCCGGACGATTGCCGAAGCATCATTGCCAGTGCCGAGGTCATTGATAAAGCCCCTATCGATTTTTATTTTGTTCAGCGGGAAGCTACGGATGTAACTAAGCGACGAGTAGCCGGTTCCAAAATCGTCCAGAGCTATTCGCACCCCTCCGTTCCGGAGCCGATGGAGGCTGCCGATTGTTTGCTCGCTCGGCTCTAGGAACACGGATTCCGTAATTTCGAGTTCTAATCTCGACGCTGGGAGCCTGCTTGCCGCGAGCGCTTTTTCCACAGTTTGAGCAAGGCTAGGGTCGCGGAATTGCATTGGCGAAAGGTTGACCGCCACCTTGGCCGGTAGTGGCCAGGATGCGGCTTGCTTGCAGGCTTCACGCAGTACCCACGCGCCAATCTGGAAGATTAGGCCGGCTTCTTCAGCAATCCGGATAAAGTCGGAGGAGATAAGCATGCCGCGCTGCGGATGCTGCCAACGCACGAGCGCTTCGGCGGCACTGACCTGCAAGGTTGCAAGATCAATGATAGGTTGAAAATCGAGCCGTAGCTCATTGCGATCGACGGCATGCCGAAGGTCAGCTTGCAGCGACCGTCGCTCCTGCACCGCGTCATCCATTCTGGGTTCGAAGAAGCGCCAGGTGCGGCGCCCATCCGCTTTTGCCCGGTATAGAGCCAGGTCGGCATTGCGGAGCAGCACGGTCGGCGAGGTGCCGTCGCAAGGGGCGAGCGTCGCACCAATGCTCGCCCCGATTTCGACCAGCCTGCCGTCGAGGCGATAAGGTTGAGACAGGCGCTCGATGACCCGGCGGGCAAAGGCCGAGACCTCCGCCGCTCTATCGGCGGCCATGATGATGGCAAATTCGTCACCTCCAAGCCTCGCGGCTATGTCGCCGTGCCGCATGCACCCGCGCAGGCGTTCCGCGACGGCGATGAGGAGGGCATCGCCAGTTGCATGCCCGAAGCTATCATTGATGCTTTTGAATTCGTCCAGGTCGAGGCTGAGTAGCGCGATTTCCTGATCTCTGCAGCGGGCGCAGGCTTGATGCAGGGCCTCGCCGAAAAGAACGCGGTTGGGCAAGTCGGTCAGGCTGTCGTATCGCGCAAGATAGGCAATACGCTGCTCGGATTTCTTCGCGGTCGTGACATCCGAGCCGACCCCGCGGTAACCGGTAAACCGTCCGCGATCGTCAAACATCGGCTTGCCCGTGAGCGACCACCAGCGTTCTTCGCGGCCAACCATCAACGGAATGACCAAATCCCGAAAAGGTGCACGGTCGGCCAGGCGGTGGGTTAGCGTCAGTAGGGCCTCGTTGTCGCCTTTACCAGGGCTTGCGCGCGTGAGGAGCTTAAGCATGGAGCGGCCGCGCAGCCTTTCGACAGTGGTCAGCGAGACCTCGGCGAGACGCGCGGAGACGTGGTTAAGCCGAAGCTCGTCGTCGGTTTCCCACAGCCAATCGCTTGAACTTTCCTCAAAGTCACGTAGCAGTAGGCGGATTACGTCGCTTTGATCCTTGAGCGTGATCTCGTTCAGAACTCGATCAATGAAGTTCTTATTAAGATAGAGTAGGCACATCAGCGTGAGGGCCGCGTAGCCAAAAAGACAAACGCTCGTGATGAGATTGAGCGGCCAGTCGAGGTTGCTCACTGAGGCGAAAGCCCCAATCGTGACCGGCAGCCAGAAGGCGAGCGCGGCGGATGCGGGGGCCACGAGAACTGGAGTTGAGATTGCAGCAACCTCGATGCTGAACAGCAGGCTTCGTTCGGGAGGGTTCGCCACTGATGCGAGCCCGACGAGGAGGGATGTCCAAGACACCCCAAGACAAGCGGTGAGAATATTGTATCGTCTTACGAATTGAAGCGCCCGGTGTGCCGGGCGGTGCTGGTTGCGCCATACCCTCGCAGTGTAGACGATCGCGGAATAGGCGAGTGGGACACTAACGTATCCGGCTATTGTGGCGAGGCGGAGAGGCCTGTTCCAGAACCCAAACGCCAAGACGGCAACGGTATTGGTGCCCGCCACCGCCATAACGTTTAGCAGATGCGAAAGCAAGTTGATCTGCTGCACCCTGATCCGATTCGCGACTTCTGCGGATAGGCTGTCGAGCGAGAAAGGGCCTATGAGGCGAGCGAGCGACCAGTTTCGTAGCACGGTGAGTTTTGATACCAGGCTGCTGATGAACGCGTAAGTTACAGCGACGGTTCAACCAATGGCAAGCGGCAGAATCGAAGGTGCCATCGTGCTTAACCGGCGCGGGCTTCTCTACTATGGCCATCGGTGAGGCGACGCTGCCCTAGGGTCTTGTTTTTGATATCACGTATCGGGCTTTTCGATGGATTCCGCCTCAAATCACCGCCTCTAGCTAGAGACAGAAACAGGACCGTCAGCCACTGCTTCGTGCCGGTCACTCGAGCGGGACCGCGGCTAGGCACGGGCCGGTAGTCGATGGGGATACGCGGCCAGTTCCGGCCTTCACCGGTTTAGCTTCCTTGACTGACCGCCGTCCCGGCACCGCAATCTGCTGTCGCGCGTGTGTCTTAAATCTAGCTGTTCATACGTGAGCGTTTTCCGAAATTGCTGGAATGCGCATGATCCAGGGTATGCAGGGGATGAACCTGCCAGTCACTGCCCGGTACGCGGCGTACGCTTCGGCCAACTCGGAGTGACTGAACTTTTCTTCTTCTTGGTTGGAAGCAAGCCAGTAGACGAATGCGATCGCAACTGCGGCGGCCCACGAAGCATATCCAGCGCTGGCAACTGCGGTTCCAAACCAAAACAGCAGGTACGCCGAGTAGAAAGGATGCCGTACGTATCGATAGGGGCCTTCCCTGAGGAGGAAAGTAGGCCGGTCTTCGCTGAAGGCAACAGTAAGCCGGGTGCGGCGAGTTGCCCTTAGCGTCCAGGTAAACAGGGCCAGTGAACCCGTGAATGAAATTATTGCGCAGGGCCATAATGAACCAAGCGACCCATCCGAGCAGCCAGCGAGGAATGACCCGAACGCAACAAGACTCATCGCAGTTAGCATTCGCATGCCAGCCGGCATGTGTCCGTGCCAACGGAAGTGGCCCTTCAGCGCCCAACAGAAAGCCAAAAAACATGTGGTGCTAAAGCAAGTCACCAGGACGGTTGGCGTGGCAAAGTCTGTCATTGCGCGAGCCCCGCCAAAGCGGACGCTGGTTCGCCCCTGCCGAAGTGTTGCTGGATCGGATCCAGGAGCGAGTCTCTTGGGGGCAGATTCGCGACCTGCCGCATTCTGTTGTAGGATGGCCGTGAGCAGGCAAGCAGGCAGGCGGCAAATTTCACGCCGTGATACCTTCGGGGCCCTGCAATCTGCTCAAAACCCATGCGGCGATAGAAGGGTACGTGGTGTGGCCTTACGCAAGAGAGCACCACATCTGCTTCATTCTTTACCACCATGTGGTCGACCAGCAGAAACAGCACGCAGACCAAGGAGGGCTCTGAAGAGAAATCTGGGTGTCTCACGAGACGATTGATCTCGAGAGCCCGGCGGATGTCGCCGCCAAGAGGCTGGCCGCCAAGCAAATTGGCGATTTCGTCTTGAAATACTGATTCGGCTGGGATTTGTATCGAGCCGTCTGCGTGATTGCCCGATTCGAGGATACATGCCCGCACTGAGGCAATCGCCTGCTCGGCTTTATAAACGACTACGGTTTGCGAATTCGGCGCATCGTCGAATGAGTCGGAGAAAAGCCCATCGGGTGCTGGGTCGATATGGCCATCCGCGAGATAGCTCGCATGCCGAAGTGCGAACGCGTCCATTCGAGTTTTGCGATCACAAGCAAAGCGAGCTTCAAGGCTATGTGCGGCGCCCGTCCCATGACACCTGATGCGATTGAGACCAGGGCCTGCGTAAGCAGCAGTCTGCAGCGCAGTCATTGTGGAGTCCTCCACCTCGCGATCAGCGGGTTCGCTGTTGTCTAGATAAATGGGAGTCCCCAATGCTCCATTGTCACTGATGTAACTTATCCGTTAAAAGAGCGTCGTGAGAAATCACAAGCAGAAATCAATGGAATTTCTCAATTCGTCTCTTAAAGGCTATGCGCTGAAGCCATGTATTAGATAGAGAGACTCTTTATAGTTTTCTGTGTAACGAGCTGTTCAATTACCGGCGTTTTGTCCCGCCGTGCGGGCCGTGCAGAGATGGAGATTTCGTGCTTCGCGCGCGGAATTAGGGTTCTCACGCTGACTATGCGCGCACTATCAGCGGTGGCCGGGGTTATCCCGGCCGTCGGCGCCGCTCGGCAGTTGAAATCATAAAAATCGGCCTCAGGCACGGGCAGTAGCCAGCATTGGCGCCGATCATTTTAAAGCCGCTCTTGTCTCGTAATTAAAGCGGCTTGCACCTACGGGGCCTGGTTCGGGGTTTGCAGCTTGCGGGCAACTTTGGATTAAAGCGCGCAGCCGCGAGACAGGCCGATTCCGCTCGTCGTGGGCAAGCACAGAGTGCATCGCATCCATGCGGCGGAAATCATCGGCATCAAGCACCCGGCCGGGCCGCAGCCTGTTCACCAATACCCCCCCTTTGCAGCATCGTCACCACAGTTGATCACCGGGGGCGCAAGGAACGAGTTACAGCGGCTTTCGAGGGTAGAGACCGGTCTAGGAACGCAGTCACCGATCTCGGAAACATCGAGTGGTCATCTGCTCTGAAGGGTGCTTCCAGTCAGACTATGGGTCGGCGAGCATCCCGGACCGGGCGATACGGCTCGCAAACCTGAGCGCTCGTGACTCGAAGCCGCTCTAGAGTCCTAGCTCTCGAGACTAGTGGTCTCCACTCATGGAACCGTTGTAGCTTCTGTTGGCGAGCAGATTCACGCGATGTACATCGGCTGCGGCGATTTCACCTTATCGCGGTCTCTCCGAGAGAGTGCGATCTCAGGATTTAGGTGATTCCGTCTCAAGCCATCGCGCTCTAGATCTAAAATCTTTGTCTTACGAGCATCTTACGCGCTCCTGGAACCGCAAGCGTTCCAGTCAAGCGCGATCTGCTTGAGCCCACCCAGCGCTTAGCGATCAGGCGTCAGCCGGTGCGGCCCGAAGGAGGCTTAGAGCCGTCTCGGACTGGTTTGTGTCGGGATGGATCCCCCCCAGCGCGATCGGTAATGCGAGGTAAACCGGGTCCGGCAATTCCATACTGACCGTACTGGCGCCTAGTGCGCAGCCGTCGGCATCTTCTGAAACAGCTTAAGGAAGTCGTTTTCTGGCGTTAGCACCAATCGCGCTTCTCCCGCTCCGAAAGCCTCGCGATAGGCTTGCATGGTGCGCCAAGTGGCAAAGAAGTCCGGATCCTGCTGGTACGTTTGGGCGTAGATCCGAGTGGCTTGCGCTTCGCCCTCGCCGCGTAGCCGGTCAGCGGTCGCCCGGGCCTCCGCGAGGAGCACTGTACGTTCGCGGTCGGCATTCGCGCGGATGCGGGCCGAGGCTTCAGCACCTTCTGCTCGGGCTTGCTTGGCTACCCGCTCCCGCTCAGACTGCATGCGCGAAAGAATGGCCTGGGTATTTTCCTCAGGAAGGTCGGCGCGCCGGATGCGCACGTCTTCAATGGTGACCCCGAACCCGCGCATTTCTTGGTTCACTTGACGCCGGATCGTCTGCATAATCCGCTCGCGATCCGCCGAAAGGACCGCCAGTAGGCCATTGTTGCCAAGAACCCGGCGCAAGCTCGAAGATACAATCGAAAAAAGCCGGGCCCGTATTCCCTGCTCGCTGGGGCCGACGGCTTGATAGAACCGCAGCGGGTCGGTGATCCGGAGCATGGTGAAGCTATCGACGATCAGGCGTCGCTGGTCACCCAAAATGACCTCTTCGCCGGGCATGGCGAAATTGATCAATCGCCGGTCGAAGGGGATCACCGTTTGGACGAACGGAACTTTCGTATGCAGGCCAGGCTGGGTGATAACCCGAACGGGCTGTCCGAATTGGGTGATGAGCGTCTGGTCGGTCTGGTCGACCGTGAACAAAGAGGCGCTTGCCAGAATGGCAAGCACGATGACGAGCGCGATGCCTGCTATAAAAGAGGTTCTCATCTTGCCGGGCCTCGTGTCCCGCCAGGGCCCATAGCGGTTTCTGCCGTTCCGGTATGGCCTCCGGATGGGAGTAGGGGCAAGAACGGCACCAAGCCCTTGATGCTTTCATCGACGACGATAGTCGATGAGCGGGTGAGAATGTCTTGCATCGTGTCCAGATACATGCGCCTCAGCGTGATTTCCTTGGCCGACTGATAAGCGGTGAGCACGCTCTGGAATCGCTGGGTTTGGCCGGTCGCCTCGGCAATGCTGGCCTGCCGAGCGCCCTCGGCTTCAGCCGTAATCCGGGCGGCGTCGCCGCGGGCGCGCGGGACGATGTCGTTGTGATATGCCTCGGCTTCATTGCGCATGCGCTCAGCATCGGTGTTGGCGCGCTGCACGTCGCGGAAGCTTTCGATCACGGCTGCAGGAGGATCGACCTTCTGAAGCTGTACTTGGGTGATCTCTACACCGGCCCCGTAGGTGTCGAGGATTTTCTGCGTCTGCTGAAAGACCTGGGTTTCGATCTGCGCCCGCAATTCGGTGAGGGCTGGCTGAATCGGCGTCCGGCCGATGACCTCTCGCATGACGCTCTCGGCGACGGATTTGATCGTCGCCGACGGCTCGCGGGTGTTGAAGAGAAAGGCGCCTGCGTCGCGGATGCGCCAGAATACGGCGAAGTCGATGTCGATGATGTTTTCATCGCCGGTGGGCATGAGGCTTTCCGCTGCCATCGCTCGTGGGGCTTGCCCCGCGCCTGTGCCACGCGAATCCTCTGTCCCGCTCCGATAGCCGATCTCGATGCGATTGATACGGGTCACGGCCGGGCGGAGGACCGATTCGACCGGCCAGGGGAGGTGATAGTTCAATCCAGGCAGTGTGGTTCGCGAGAACGCGCCGAAGCGCAACACCACGCCTTGTTCATCTGGCTGCACGCGATAGAAGCCGCTGACCAGCCAAATTGCGAGTACGGCGATGACCAGCAGGGCCAAGCCGCGATTGCTGCCTGTTCCGCCGGGTAGGAAGTTGCGAATGAGGGCTTGCAGCCGTGCGATGAATTCCTCGAGGTCGGGTGGTCGTCCTCCCCGACCGGGCCTTCCGCGCGAGAAGCGGTCGTCCCCATTCCCTCTTCCGCTCCCGGATCCCCAAGGGCCGGGATCGCGTCCGGGGCCGCTATCACTCCATGGCATAGAAAGGGTATGGCTCCTGTAATCCCACAGGCCCGTGACGCGGATGCTGGCACAATAAGCGCCGCTGGGCCATATCTCCCGACACGCATATCAATCGCGCGGCGAAGGTTCAAGCAGATGAGTGAAGCGGGCGCAGACACGCCAACCCCGGAGTCCTTGCGAGAGGCGCTCCGTGCCGTTCCCGACCCGGCGAGTGGGAAGGATATCGTTACCGCGGGACTCATCGAGGGCATCGAGGTTCGCGGCGGTCTCGTCCAGGCGGCACTCCTGACCGATCGGTCGCGTGCGCGCGCGATGGAGCAAGTCGCGCGAATGGCTGAGCAAGTCTTAGCGCGTCAGCCTGGGGTCAAGAATGCGACGGTCGTGCTCACTGGGAGCAAGCCGGCGCCGCAGCCGGCTCGTGGTCAGCACGCGCCCAAGCAGCCGAAGCTGCTGCCCGATGTGCGGGCTATCGTCGCGATCGCGTCTGGTAAGGGTGGTGTTGGCAAATCGACCGTTGCCGTCAATCTCGCTGTCGCGTTGGCCCAGCGCGGATCGAGTGTTGGTTTGCTGGATGCTGACATTTATGGTCCCAGCCTGCCGCGGATGCTGGGCCTGAGCCGCAAGCCAGACGTGGTAGGCGACCGCATGATTCCGCTCCTCGCCTGGGGGCTGAAAGCCATGTCCATTGGATTCCTGGTTGAAGAGGAGACCCCCATGATTTGGCGGGGGCCGATGGTGATGGGGGCGCTCGAGCAGATGATGGGCCAGGTGGAATGGGGGGCGCTGGACATACTGATTGTCGACATGCCGCCTGGCACTGGGGATGCGCAGCTCACGATGGCGCAGCGGGTCGCATTGACCGGTGCTGTTATTGTATCGACACCACAAGACATCGCGTTGCTCGATGCGCGGCGTGGCGTTCGGATGTTTGAGCGCACCCGGGTTCCGGTGCTGGGTCTGATCGAGAACATGAGCTTTTTCTGTTGCCCCGGTTGCGGGCATCGGTCGGATATCTTTGGCCATGGCGGGGCCCGGCTCGAGGCGCAGCGCCTTGGCGTGCCTTTTCTAGGGGAGGTGCCGCTATTGCTCGACGTACGAGCCGCTTCGGATGCCGGAACCCCAGTGGTTGCGGCGTCGCCGAGTAGCGCGGCAGGCCAGGCGTTCGACTCGATTGCTGGCCGGGTCTGGGATGCTGTAGAGGGGCGGCGCGTTGTTCGGAGCAGCGGTGGGCCGCGGATCGTGGTGGAGTAGCTGTAACCGATTAGAACATGGCGGGTTCAGGCCGAAGCCATCATAAGCACGCATCCTTACTGCGCTTGGCGCTGAAGCTAGAGCACTTTAGCTCTTAGTCGAATCACCGGG